>NZ_JBKKAP010000183.1:0-16491 GCF_046714615.1 Paeniglutamicibacter sp. | reverse complement strand
CCCACACCAACACCGGCGCGGGGCGCGCCTACTATCCGCCCCCCGGAAGGGTCAGCCCGGGGGCCCGGGGGCAAAACGCCCCCGCCGACGTGCAGCTCGATTCCTCGGTGGACGGCGAACCGGTGCTGCTGGTCGTGGAAACCAACAACCACCAGCTGGTGCGCCTGCCGCTTCCGGCCGAGGCACTGGTCGTTGACGAGGGCGCCAGCCAGACCCAGCGCCCCAAGACCAAGGTCACGGCGGGGGAACACGCGCTGACAGTGCGTTTCTCCGCACCCAAGGGCCAGAAGCTCGATGACCGCTGGGGAGATCCCACGCAGCTGAAGATCTCTTCCTCCCCGGAGGAACTGCTGCTTTCCGGAGGCGGCACCTCCACCGGATTGACCCGGACCCTGGAACTGAACCCGGAGGTCCTTGAGGGCGTCCTGCACATCACGGCCCGCGCCGCCGCCTGCGACGGCGAGCCCGGCGGCGAGATCCCGATGCACGCCGCCTGCCACCTCTACCAGCAGGACTGGGGCATCCCGGTCATCCTGGACGCCGAGGGCGAAAGCGAGCTGGTCCTGGACCTGCGAGGCCTGGACAACTAGCCGGCCGCTTCCAAGGCGCTAGCACGAGGCCCGTCCCCTTTCCGGGGGCGGGCCTCATGCCGTCCCCGGGGTACGCGGGGAAAGTGAGGCATATTACCCATGGTTTCCGCCCGAACGGTGAGGCGCGTCATGGCGGGGAAATTTCGACACGGGTATTGTTAGCAATGCTAAGTAACTAATGAGGTCGAAACCAGAGACGCCGGGAGTACCGGCGCAATGAAGGAGGGTCCGTGGCTCGCCCGGATCAAGTGAACGAAACCAAGAGTGCCCCGAAACCCGCACCAACAACCCCCGAAGTCGTCGCAGAGGCCGGAGACACGGGCGACCTGGCCGCCGAACTGCGCGTGGCCGTGATGAAGACATCCCGCCGCCTGCGCCTGGAATCAAGCTCCGAATCGCTCACCCCCGCACAATATTCAGTGCTCGCGGGCCTGAGAAACGAGCAACACACCATCGGCGAGCTGGCCGCCCGCGAACAGGTCGCGGCCCCGTCCATGACGCGCATCGTGAAGTCCCTGCTGGAGGCGGGGCTGGTCACCCGCACTGTCAGCGAGCACGACGGACGCCAGGTGCTGATCGCGCCCACCGCCGCAGGAATGGCTGCCTACCAGGGTGCCCGCAGCCAGCGCACAGCCTGGCTGGCCCGGCGGGTGGAAACGCTCAATGCCCAGGACCGGGCAACTCTGGCGCGGGCCGCGGCCCTGCTGCAGGAAATGAGCGCCAAGTGAGCCGGATGTTCAGTGCCCTGAAGACCCCGAACTACCGCCTCTGGACCGCCGGCGCCCTGGTCTCGAACATCGGCACATGGATGCAGCGCGTGGCCCAGGACTGGCTGGTGCTCACCATCCTGACCGACCACGACGGAACCGCCACCGGCATCACCACCGGCCTGCAATTCCTGCCGATCCTCTTCCTGGGCCCGTTTGCCGGCGTGCTCGCGGACCGCATGGACAAACGCAAGCTGCTGCTCATCACCCAATCGGCCATGGGCTTCTTTGCCACGGTCCTGGGCGTGCTGGTCGCCACGGGCACCGCCGAACTCTGGCACGTGTACCTACTGGCCTTCGGCCTGGGCGTGGCCAGTGCCTTCGACGCTCCGGCGCGCCAGGCCTTTGTCTCCGAACTTGTCCCCGCCACCGACCTGCCCAACGCCGTGGCGCTAAACAGCGCCTCGTTCAACCTGGCCCGGCTGGCCGGCCCCGGCGTCGCCGGGATGCTGATCGCCTGGTTCGGGACCGGACCGGCGTTCCTCATCAACGCCGCCAGCTTCGGCGCGGTGATCTTCTCCCTCTCCAGGATGCGCAAGGCGCAGTTCCAGCCCACCACGCTGGTGGCCCGGCGGAAGGGACAGATCCGCGAGGGCGTGGCCTACGTGCGCCAGCGCCCGGACCTGTTGCTGATCTTTGCGCTGGCCTTCGTCGTTGCGACCTTCGGCCTGAACTTCCAGCTCACCAACGCCATGATGGCCACCGACGTCTTCCATGTCGGTGCGGGGGAGTTCGGTTTGCTGGGAACCGTCATGGCCATCGGCACCCTGGGCGGCGCCTTGTTGGCCGCCCGGCGCGGGCGGCCGCGGATGCGCTACCTGCTGGGAGGCGCCGTCGGCTTCGGTGCCACGGCACTGATCGCCAGCGTCATGCCGAGCTTCCTCGGGTACGCGCTGATGATGGTTCCGGTGGGCCTGGCCTCGCTCACGTTCCTGAACAGCGCCAACACCATGATCCAGCTGTCGGTCGATCCTGCCTACCGCGGGCGCGTGCTGGGACTCTACGTGATGGTGGTCCAGGGCGGAACGCCCCTGGGTGCCCCGCTGGTGGGCTGGCTGGGCACCGAATTCGGCGCCCGCTGGTCGGTCGGCAGCGGTGCGGTGCTCTCCCTGGTCGCCGGGCTTATCGCCGTCATCCTGGTGGTGCGCAGGTCGCGGAACACCCCGCGCTTGCCAGCGGCGTCCCCGGCCCGGCACGAGGCCGCATCCCGCCCCATGGTCCCCGCGCTGGGCAGGTAAAGCCACCGGCAAGGGCGGAAACGGCCGTTATTCGCTGGAGACGGGCGTGACCAGGACCTTGGTGGTGTTGGCCTTGAGCGCCGCGGTGAACCCAAAGCTGTCGTCGACGGTCTGTTCGGTGTACCCGCCGGTGCGCAGGTCCTGCTCGGTGAGTTCCAGACGGGCCTTGACCGTCAACGGGCGCAGGGCCCAGCCGCCGTCGAAGGAAACGACCTCGGCGGCAGGATAGTCCAGGATGCTCCAGTGGATGGAATCCGACTGCACCCGTGCCGAGGTGGAATAGCTCATGGGGCAGCCCGCGGGCATGAGTACCTGCTGCTTGGCGCAGCCATCGAGGTAGGCGGTGATTTGCTTGTTGACCTCGTCCATCAATTTCTTGGTGGGCTGGGTCTGCAACTTCACGTCGGTGCCCTTTTTCGCGAAGTCGGTGACGGCAAGGCCGCGCGAGTCCGCCATGAAATTGGGGGTCTCGAAACTGGTGTCGATGACCGCCGGCACAAATACCGGAACCGTGGCCTGGCCCTTGACCAGCGGGGCACGACGCGAATTCACGACGACTTCGTTGGTGGTGTTTGCCGAGATTGCGACCGTGGGAAGCGTTGTGGGAACGAATTCCCAGTCATCGAAGAACATCCAGCTGCGGCCGGTGTGCCGCAACTGGTAGGTGGTCTGCTGCTCGACACCGTGGATCGAGTACGTGGCCACGACCTTGACGGTGTCCTCGGCTCCGAGGATCTCTTCGGGCTTGCCGACGGTGAAATCCTTGATGTCGGCGGTGGCGGCCACCAACCCCTCGCCGTCAAGCAACAGGGCGTTGCCCGCGGGCACCTTGGCATTAAGCAGGCCCAGGGCCCGGGCGCCCTCGCCCTTGACCAGATGTGATTGGAGTTCCTTGACCATTTGGACTGGCCCGAAGACCTTCTGGTTCACCAGGACGATGACGGAAACTGCAACTACGGCAAGCACCACAAGGGCCGCCGCCCAGATGGCAGCGACCCCTGTGGGTGATAAACGTTCGCTCATTGAGTCCAAGGCTACCGGGAAAAGCGCGCCGTTTGCGCTAACCCTGCTAGCGCCGACGTCGCCGCTTGGTGCCGAACATGCCGCGGAGCATTTCCCTGCCAAACATGTTTGCCGCCTGTAGAGCCATGTCAAGCAAGGGATTGTCGGGTTTCTGCGCCGGGGCCGGAGCCTTGGTCTGTCGCTTGGGGGAACCCGTTGTGGCCACCGGCGGTTCGGGCATGGTGTAGTCAGTCGAGCCCGGCTCCGGAGCGGAGTTCGGGATGGACGACGGGCGGCCAAGGATGGATTCCTCGATGTGCCGTGCGGCGGCATCGATGTCGGCCTGGGTCTGTCCGGGTCCCGGCACCCGGGCGGCGACCGACCCGCCGGTGGGCACCGGCGCGGCAGCGGCCGAGGTTGTGGCCCTGCCGAGCTTTTCGAAGGCGGATTCGCGGTCCACGCTCGTGCCGTAGACCTGCATCAGGGCTGAGGAACCGATGATCCCGGATACCGTGTCGGCGGACGAGGGCCCCATCGTTGACTCCGGGCTCCACATGCGGGTCCAGGCCACCGGGGTGGGTGCACCCTTCTCGTTCATCACCGTGACCACCGCCTCACCGGTGCCGGCCTGCGTGAGTGCCTCGTCCAGGTCGTAGTCGCTGGTGGGGAACGTGGAGATGGTCGCCTTCAGTGCCTTGGCGTCATCCGGGGTGAAGGCGCGCAGTGCATGCTGGATCCGGTTGGCCAGCTGCCCCAGCACGTCGCCGGGAACGTCCTTGGGCGTCTGGGTCACGAAGAATACGCCGACGCCCTTGGAACGGATCAAGCGGACCGTGGCGGTGATCGAGGTCAAAAAGGCCTTGGATGCCCCGTTGAAGAGCAGATGTGCCTCGTCAAGGAAGAACACCAGCTTGGGCTTCTCCGGGTCCCCTGCCTCCGGCAGCTCGGCAAAGAGGTCGGCCAGCAGCCAGATCATGAAGGTGGAAAAGAGGAGCGGCTTTTCCATGAGGGTGGGCAGCTCCAGGATGCTGATGACCCCTCGGCCGTCGGGTGCCTGTCGCAGGAGTTCGGCTGTGTCGAATTCCGGTTCGCCGAAGAAGGATTCCATGCCCTGGGCCTGCAGGGTGACAAGCTCGCGCAGGATGACCCCGGCGGTCGCCTTGGACACGCCGCCGAGTCCCTCGAGTTCGTCCTTGCCCTCGTCGCTGGTCAGGTGCGCGATGACCGCGCGCAGGTCCTTGAGGTCGTGGAGCTCCAGGTCCTTGGTGTCCGCGTAGTGGAAGATCAGTTGCAGGCAGGATTCCTGGGTCTCGTTCAACTCCATGATCCGGGACAGCAACAGGGGACCAAAGGAGGAGATGGTGGCGCGGATCGGCGTTCCCTGCCCGTCTCCGCCCAGGGCGTAGTACTCCACGGGGAAGGACTTGGCTTCCCATTCCATGCCGACCGAGGCGGTGCGTGCCGCAAGTTTTTCCGTCGGCATCCCGGGAGTGGAGAGACCGGTGAGATCTCCCTTGATATCCGCAAGGAACACCGGAACCCCGTGGGCCGAAAGTTGTTCGGCCATCAATTGCAGGGTGATGGTCTTGCCCGTGCCGGTGGCTCCGGCCACCAGGCCGTGCCGGTTCATCATCCGCAGCGGCAGGCGGACCTGCGCCTCGGGGAAGACCTGGCCATCGACAAGCGTCGCACCCAGGTTCACCGCCAAACCGTCAAAGGAATAACCTGCGCTGATGGATTCCACGTGCTGGGCTGTTGTCATCTTGGCCATGTCCATAGCCTACGGTCTGGAAAACGTCAGCGGTGGTGGGCGCGCCAATCCTTTTTGGGCGACGCCTCCGCCGCCCACACATTGACTACCGACGAAAAAGAACCGTCTCGCCGGCAAGGTCCCTGGTGGATGAGATAGTGACCTCCTCGCGGCTGAACCCGCCGGGGTTCGATGGCCGAATCGGGGGAGCCGGGCATGGCCGGCAACCCCGTGCCCCCGGGAGGAATCCTCCCGGGGCCCGCCACCGCCTTTTTGCGTGCTGCTCCGTGCCTTTAGAACGGGTTGAGCAGGCGGTGCACAAACTGCTGGGTGCGCTCGTTCTGCGGGGCACGCAACACCACCTCGGGGTGGCCGCGCTCGACCACCACACCCTGGTCCATGAACACGATCTCGTCGGCAACCTCCCGGGCAAAGGCCAGCTCGTGGGTCACCAGGACCATCGTCCACCCCTCGTCGGCGAGTTCCTTGATCACCTTTAGGACATCGCCCACCAACTCCGGGTCCAGCGCGGAGGTCGGCTCGTCAAAGAGCAGCAATGAAGGCTTGAGCGCGAGTGCCCGGACAATGCCCACCCGCTGCTGCTGCCCGCCGGAGAGCTGGTGCGGGTACTGGTCCCGTTTCTCGGCCAGGCCCACCCGGGCCAGCAGCGACTCGGCCTCAGCGACGGCCTCGGCGCGCTTGCGCTTCTGCACCTTTACCGGGCCCTCAATGACATTTTCCAGCACCGTCATGTGCGGGAAAAGGTTGTAGTTCTGGAAGACCATGGCGCTTCGGGTGCGCAGGACCTGGGCCTGTTTTTGCGTGGTGTGTGGTGCGAAAGCCACGACCGGGCCCTCGCTGAAGGCCACCTCGCCGCCGTCGGGGATTTCCAGGCCGTTGAGGCAGCGCAGCACCGTCGTCTTGCCCGAACCCGAGGGGCCAATCAGGGCCAGGACCTGGCCCTTGCCGATCTTCAGGTCGATGGACTTGAGGACTTGGTGGTCGCCGAAACTCTTTTGCAGGCCGGTGGCCGTGAGCAGCGCCGCGGCGTCGGGGGAGGGCCTAGTGTGCGACATAGCGATCAAGCCTTCCTTCCAAACGTGATTGGCCCATGGAGAGCACCAGGCAGAACACCCAGTAGACCAGCGCCGCCTCGATGTACACGAGCATGAATTCCTGGCTGAACGCGGCGATTTCCTGGGCCCTGCGGAACGCCTCGGTCACCAGGATCAGGGATGCCAGCGAGGTGTCCTTCACCAGGGAGATAAAGGTGTTGGACAGCGGCGGCACCGCAACCCTGGCTGCCTGCGGCAGGATCAACCGGCGCAGGGTCAGCGTGCGGGACATCCCAATGGTGTACCCGGCCTCCCACTGTCCCTTCGGGACGGAGAGGATCGCGGCCCTCACGACCTCGGCCGCGTAGCCGCCGACATTCGCAGAGAACGCAATGATCGCACTTGGCCACGGGTCAAGGGTGACCCCGATCGAGGGCAGTCCGTAGAAGATCACGAACAGCTGGACCAATAACGGGGTTCCGCGAATGACCGAGATGTAGGCGCGGGCGATGAAGGAGACCAAACGGTTCTTGCTCAGCCGCATGAGCGCCATGACCACGGCAATGACCAAGCCTATGGCAAAGCTGGCCAATGACAGCGGGATGGTTCCCTTCAGGCCGCCCAGCACAATTGGCCAGAGCGAGTCGAAAAAGAGGTTCCAGTCGACTGTCATTGACAGCTCTCCTTGGATCGTTGGAAAGATGCCGGGACGCCCCGGCGGCCGTGCATGAAGGGAATCCTACTTGGTGACGTCTTCACCAAAGTACTTCTCGGAAATCTCGGTCAGGGTTCCGTCCGCCGCAAGGTCGGCCATGGCGGTGTCGACTGCCTTAACCAGGTCTTCGCTGCCCTTGCGGAAAGTCAGGGCGCTTTCGGACTTGTCGGCGGTCTCGGCGGCAACCTTGATGCTCGGATCGTTGTTGGTGTTCTGCGAATCCAGGTAGGTCAACTTGTCGTTGATCGTCGCATCCACGCGTCCCTGCTTCAGCAGGGTCACTGCCTGCGCCCAACCTTCAACCGCCTCCACGGTTGCCCCCGATTCCTTGGCCAGCGTGTTCCAGTTGCTGGTGAGGGACTGAGCAGAAGTCTTGCCCTTCAAACTTTCGAAGGAGGTGATATCCGTGTTATCTGCCTTGGTCACAAGGACACCGGTGCTCACGGTGTACGGAGTGGAGAAGAGGTACTTGGCGGTGCGCTGGTCGTTGATGGTGACCTGGTTGGCGATTACATCAAAGCGTGAGGCCTCCAGACCAGCAAAGATGGCGTCCCACTGGGTTTCTTCGAAGGATGCCTTGACGCCCAGTTTGTCAGCTACGGCGGTCATGATCTCAACATCAAAACCGGTTAAGGCGCCGGTTCCACCCTCATGGAAGGAAAACGGCTTATAGGTTCCTTCCGTGCCGACCTTAAGCACGCCCGCGTCCTTGACCTGCTGCAGGGTCAGGCCGGCTGCCGCCCCCGTGGCACTCGAGGAAGGGGCTGTTTCGGTGCCGCTGGCGCAACCGGTGACGGTCACGGCAAGCAGGGCGGTGGTCAGCAAGGCAACAAGTTGGCGTTTCATGGCAGTGTGGGGGTCCTTTCAGTGACCGGATGTACTGCTGCTGGGTGGATTGGATCGAATGAGGCAAAACACCGTGAAGATTAAGGCTTGATGCGACGCTAACACGGCCACTGGCTTGGCATAAGTGCCTTGTTCCGAAGTGCGTCGAAATCCTTCTCAAATTCCGCGTTGACTCGACTTTATCGGCACGCTGGGGCAGGCGGTCCGGAGCAGCGGACCAAGGGAGTCAAAGCGGACGGAAACTTGGAAGGGTTACTCCTCCCACACGATCCAGATGCCCGAGGGCCCTAGCGGTTTTGGGTTCCATCGCCGACGGCCACCACTGCATCGATCTGCACTTTGGCGCCCAGGGGCAGTCCAGCCACCTGGAGTGTTGTCCTGGCCGGATAAGGTGAGCCCAAGGCCGCGGCGTAAACGGCATTGATGGCCCCAAAATCCTGGTAGTCGGTCAGGTAGATGGTGGTGCGAAGCAGGTCCGCAAAGGACAGGTCCAGCTCAGCCAGCAGGGTTTCAAGATTCGCGAGCATGGCAGCACATTGTTCGGAAACGTCGTTTGAAACCAGCACACCGTCCTCAATGCGTTGCCCGATGATTCCGGAGACATGGCCCGTGTTGCCGTGGCGTACAACGTGTGAAAACGGTGCAGTCGACTGGTGCAGTGCGGGGCTGAAATGATGGCTTGTCATGGCTTTCCTCGCTCGGTTCCTTGAAAAATTCTGTGGATGAAGTGCCAGGACCGACGATGAAAGCATGCGGCCGGCGCGCTGGTTCGGTCCCTCGCCACGGGGCCGGGGACCCGTCAGGCCAGCAGCAGGGGAACCAGCATCATGGCCGGGACGGCGACGATGGTGGTGAGCAGGACGGTGTCCTTGGCCAACACGACGCCGCGCTCATAGCGTGAGGCTGTCACAAAGATGTTTTGGGCGGTGGGCAGTGCCGCCATGATCACCGAGACAAACACCGCGTTGCTGTCCAGCCGGAAGACCCACACGGCGAGGGCCCAGGCAACGACAGGCTGGAAGAACAATTTCATGCCCGTGGCCAAGAGCGTGTCGGCGCGGCGACCGCCGGATGCCTCCAGTGGCTTGGAGCCGACCAAGGAAATGCCGAAGGCAATGAGCATGGCCGGGATGGAGGCGCCGGCAATCAGCTCGATCGGGTCGGCAAGTGGCTGGGGAAGCTCCAGGTCGAACAGTGCGCACACCAGCCCGGCCAGGGAACCGACGATCATCGGGTTCTTCAGGGTCTGGATGAACATGGAAAGCACCGTCGTGCGATGCCTGGACGTGCTGGCGTCCAGGATGGCCAGACACACCGGGGAGAACAGTGCCAGCTGCCACAAGATCACCGGCGCCGCGTGGGCCATGTCGCCCAGTACGTACAGGGCAATGGGCAGCCCGAGGTTGGCCGAGTTCACGGTGGAGGCGCTCATCGCGCCGATGGTCGACTCGGTCAGGTCGCGCCGCAACCACCACCGGGTCACCAGCACGAAAACGATGGCGGTGGCCAGGGACGAAATCGCGGCAACCCCCAGGAAAGGGCCGAGCACCGAAGCGGGGTCCGAATCCGCCAGCGTGGTGAACAACAGGGCGGGGCTGGCCACGAAGAAGGTGAGCCGGTTCAGCACATAGCGCGCATTTTCGCCCAGGACACCCGTCCGTCCGACGAAGTACCCCACGGCGATGACGGTCCAGACTACGGCAAAACCAGAGAGTACGCCGTTCATAAGCCCTTGGATTTCCTCTTTCCGCTGTTCCGGCGCAGCACCGAGGTGTGCGCTTAACGCATTGGGACCCGGCCGCTGGCCGGGTCCCAATTTCATAGCGAGCGGGCGACGGGAATCGAACCCGCGTGTCCAGCTTGGGAAGCTGGCGCTCTACCATTGAGCTACGCCCGCAGTGCTCCGGAAAGCCTATTGGCGTCCCGGGCTAAAACAGCATATCCCAAGGTGGGGTGCCAAAACCTAATCGTGAACGTCACCTGCGTTAAAAAGCGACGTCGGTGGTCGGCGACCGTTTGGGCATGAACGGCCTGGCCAGGGGTTCGGCGAGGCGGGCGGCAACCGGACCAAAGACCGCCAACAGCAACACGTAGGCGGTTGCCAACGCGGCAAGCTCGCCGGTGATGGCACCGGAGGCCACCGCCAGACCGGCGATGACAATGGAAAACTCGCCGCGGGCGATCAACGCGACACCGGCACGTACCCGCCCCGGAATCCCGATCCCGGCTCGCTTTGCCGCCCACGCCCCGGTGGCCACTTTCGTCAACGAGGTGACGACGGCCAACAAGATGGCCAGCGGAAGTACCGCGGGAATACTGGTCGGATCGGTATTCAGCCCGAAGACCACGAAGAACATGGCGGCAAAAAGGTCCCGCAGCGGTTCAAGGACCTTGGTTGCCGAGTGCGCGGTAGACCCGGAAATGGCGATGCCGAGCATGAAGGCGCCGACCGCCGCGGAGACCTGCAACGCCGAAGCCAGACCCGCGACCAGGAGCGCCGCGCCGATTAGCTTGAGCAGGAAGTTTTCCCGGTCCGAGGAATGGATCAGTCGTGAAATCTGCGGGCCGAAGCGCAATGCCGCCAACAACACCAGGGTGATGGTGCCCATCGCAATGCCCACTGCACGCAAACCGCCCAGGAAGCCGAGCCCGGCCAGGGTTGCGGTGAGCACCGGCAGGTAGATGGCCATCGCGAGGTCCTCGAGCACCAGGATGGAAAGCACCACCGGGGTCTCGCGGTTGCCCAACCTGCCCAAGTCGGAGAGCACCTTGGCAATAATGCCGGAGGATGACACGTAGGTGACGCCGCCCAGGACCATTGCCCCGGTCACGCCCCATCCCATGATCAAGGCAAGGGCGGCTCCCGGGGTGAAATTCAGGACCAGGTCAACGACCCCGGCGAGCCACGAACCTTTCAGGCCCGTGACAAGTTCGCGGGCGGTGTATTCCAGCCCCAGCATGAGCAGGAGCAGGATCACGCCGATTTCGCTGGCGACCTCCCCGAACTCCGAGACGCCGGCCAGGTTGATCACGCCCCCGCTGCCGAAGAGCAGGCCGCCGAGCAGGTACAACGGAACCGGCGACATGCCGATTTTCGCTGCCAGACGTCCCAACAGGCCAAGCCCCAAGAAAACGGCGCCGAGCTCAACGAGTATTAGCGCAGTGCCGTGCATGAACCGTGCACCTTCCCTTAGCCGTCGTTGATCAGGTGCGCTGCGTTTTCCAACCCTGCAGATGTTCCGACAATGATCAGTACGTCCCCCGCGTTGAGTTCAAAATCGGGGGTGGGGGAAGGGAAGACCTTTCCGCTGCGGGAAATGGCGACGACAGAGGTGCCCGTACGGGTCCGCAGCCGGGTGTCCCCGAGGGTCTGGTTTACATAGGGGCTCTCATGGCTCAACACGAACTGCTGGGTGTTGACCCCGGGCAGGTCGCGGTGTTGGTCCGTTAGCTGTGTCACCAGCTGCGGGGCGCCGAGCATGGCGCCGATGGCACCGGCCTCCTCAACGCTCAGCGGAATGGAAGCGGCACAGGCATCGGGGTCGTCGCGCTGGGAAATGATCAGCTGCATGGATCCATCACGCAGGATCACCACGCCCACCCGGCGCCCGGACGCGAGGATTATTTCGCGACGGACGCCGAGCCCGGGCAACGAGGTATCTTCAAAATCCATGCTCCCACTCTAGTCCGCGAGGCACGCAAAACGGAGGTCGGGAACCACGGGCAAGGCCGTGGGAATCCGTGGCCCTACTCTGTCGGGGTCTTCATCGTTCCGTCGAGGTTGAATTCCTCCCGGATGGTCTTCACCCCGGCGGCATCGATTTCAAAGCACAGCTCGTGTCCCGGGTTGATGACCAGACCGGTGTCCTGGAGCGAGCGGACAACCGTCCCGCCGAGCACCTGGACGCCATACGGAGCCACATCGATGTAGGCACCGGGGATCCGGGCCAGATGCGTGAACAGCGCGATGACCGGTTCGCCCGCGGCGTTCTGCAACAGCATCGGCTCGGCGTTGCGGGCTTCGCCAGTGACCTTCTCACGGCTGAGGAAGTACACCTCGGCGTTCATGAATGAGGCGATGACTTGGCCGTTGAGGGCCGGATCGTTCTGCGCCGCACGGATCATCATTTCAAAATGGGTGGCCGGTTCGTTGCCGGTGATCGTCGGTTCGATGCCCAGCGCCGCCTGGATGTCATCGGTGCCTTCGGTGGACTTGGCTTGCTCGTTCTCTTCACTCATGCCCCCAAGCATGTCGACTTTGCGCCCGGCGGCGCAACCCGATGTTTGGTTGTTCGCTCAACCGTCCTAAACTAGGGGGAAACGAATTGAATCTTTTGCGAGGAAGCCCATGCCCGAATTCCAGTATGAAGACATTCTGCCCATCGGGGCGGACGAGACCACCTACCGCCAGATTTCCACCGATGGTGTGCGCACCGTCGAGGGCCCCGGCGGCCGGACGTTCCTCGAAGTGGATCCGGAGGCGCTGGAAAACCTGGCCACCACCGCGCTTCACGACATCTCCCACTACCTGCGTCCCGCGCACCTGCAGCAGCTTCGCAACATCCTCGATGACGAGGAAGCCAGCCCGAACGACAAGTTCGTCGCCCTGGACCTGCTGAAGAACGCCAACATCGCCGCCGGCGGCATCTTGCCCATGTGCCAGGACACCGGAACGGCAATCGTCATGGGCAAGCGCGGCCAGCAGGTGCTGACCCAGGGCCCGGACGAGAAGGCATTGTCCAAGGGCATCTACGACGCCTACACCACGCTGAACCTGCGCTACTCGCAGCTCGCCCCGCTGACCACGTGGGAAGAAAAGTCCACTGGCAACAACCTGCCGGCACAGATCGAGCTCTACGCCGACACCGAGCCGGGACACGAGAACCAGTACAAGTTCCTGTTCATGGCCAAGGGCGGCGGATCGGCCAACAAGTCCTTCCTGTACCAGGAAACCAAGGCCATCCTGAACGAAAACTCGATGCTGAAGTTCCTCGACGAGAAGCTGCGTTCCCTGGGAACCGCAGCCTGCCCGCCGTACCACCTCTCCATCGTCATCGGCGGCACGTCCGCCGAGTTCGCGCTGAAGACCGCCAAGTACGGTTCGGCCAAGTACCTGGACAACCTGCCGACCACCGGTGCCATGACCGGCCGCGGCTTCCGCGACATCGAGCTGGAGGAAAAGGTCCTCGAGCTGACCCGCCACTTCGGCATCGGTGCCCAGTTCGGCGGCAAGTACTTCTGCCACGACGTGCGCGTGGTCCGTTTGCCGCGCCACGGCGCCTCGCTGCCGGTGGCCATTGCCGTCTCCTGCTCCGCCGACCGCCAGATGCTGGCCAAGATCACCGCCGACGGCGTATTCGTGGAGCAGCTGGAAACCGATCCGGCGCGCTTCATGCCCGACGCATCGCACCCGGCCCTTGCCGCGCACGACGAGGAGACCGACGGTGTCACCGGCACCGGAGGATCCTCCGTGGTGAAGATCGACTTGAACCAGCCGATGGCGCAGATCCTTGCGGAGCTGGACAAACACCCGGTCAAGACCCGTCTCTCGCTCTCGGGCCCGTTGGTCGTGGCTCGCGACATCGCGCACGCCAAGATCAAGGAACGCCTGGATGCCGGCGAGGAGATGCCCCAGTACCTCAAGGACCACCCGGTCTACTATGCAGGTCCGGCCAAGACCCCCGAAGGCATGGCCTCGGGTTCCTTCGGCCCGACCACTGCCGGACGCATGGACTCCTATGTGGACCAGTTCCAGGCTGCCGGCGGTTCCATGGTCATGCTGGCCAAGGGCAACCGTTCCAAGCAGGTCACCGACGCGTGCAACACCCACGGCGGCTTCTACCTGGGCTCCATCGGCGGACCTGCAGCGCGTCTGGCCCTGGACTGCATCAAGAAGGTCGAGGTCGTTGAATACGAGGAG
This sequence comes from Paeniglutamicibacter sp., assembly GCF_046714615.1. Lineage (NCBI taxonomy): Bacteria > Bacillati > Actinomycetota > Actinomycetes > Micrococcales > Micrococcaceae > Paeniglutamicibacter > Paeniglutamicibacter sp. The sequence goes on along the minus strand of NZ_JBKKAP010000183.1, from coordinate 2,608 downwards.
CTCGGCATGGAAGCCATCTGGAAGATCGAGGTTGAGGACTTCCCGGCGTTCATCGTGGTGGACAACAAGGGCGAAGACTTCTTCGCCGAGACCCTGAAGCCGACCTTCACCGGTATCCCGGTCCGCGCCAAGTAGGCTGCGGCAGGCAAAATCCTAAAGGCATCGGAAGATGCGGGTGAAAACCCGCATCCTCCGATGCCTTTCTGTTGCGTCGCGCCGTGCCGTGACCCCGGCACCGGATCGTCACAACGATCAGGCGCGGCGATGGAGGGCCTCGCGAGGAATTTCCCACCAATGGGCGCGAGGCCGTTGCGGCCATGGTTCCCGACGGATTTCCAGATCCTCGATTTCATCCAGCGGTACATATCCGTGCCACACCGAACGGTCCACCCGTTGGAGATGGTGCAAGCCCTTGAGCCGTTCCAGAAGTTTGGGCAGCACCGAACCCAAGTAGCCGCCAACCAGGTTGCCCTCGGGCAGGTAGTCCAGTCCGCCGATCTTCAATCCACGCCAGTGGACGGTTCCCAAGCAGCGGAAGGTCTCCTCGACTTCGGACCCGGCAATCACCTTGGTCCATTCCGTGTTGGAGCTTCCCCGATGCTCGACCTTCAGTTCCCACTCCGGGCCAGGCCGCTCGCCGGTCTCGATGATGACCAGATGCGAGTCGTTGATGGCACTGGTTGCACCATCTGCCGGCCGACTGGAATACAGCTTGCCGCCAAAACGCGCGTAGTTGCCGTGAAGGGGAATGCCGCCGGGCAGGAAAAGCTTGTAGGGGCGGAAGTTCTCCACGAGGGCGGGGGAATCGTCGCTGGACATGAGCGCCATGCTACGCGATCTGCCGCCCGACCCCAGATCCGGAATCCGGGTTGTGGCAGGCGGAAAAGCGCAACGGCGTTACCCGATCCAAGCGGCATTGCCGCAGACCAGGGCAAAGGCGAGCGGGGTGCCGAAGCAACTCGCTAGCGGGCGAAGTCGTAGCCGATCGACCAGTCGCGGTAGGGCGGCAAGAAGCGCAGGATCAACAGCGACTCGCGTTGCTTCTTGATCTCGGCCGCGGTGGGCGGCTTGACCTTCGAAGCCTTGAGCAGGGCCGCGTGGAACGCCTCGAAAGTCCCGGCCTTGGACTTTTCCATGGCAATGGACTGGTCCACGCCGATAAAGCGAAGATGCCACGGCTCGTATTTGTAGCCGGTCACCTTTTCGCCGTCGGCCGGATAGCGAATGATGAATCCAAAGTCCGCGGCGTTGGCGGCCAGCCACTTTCCGCCCTCGGTGTCGCCGAAGCAGGCCATGAGGCTGCACCGGCCGCTGCTGAGACCGAGGTCCACCGCGAGGCCGATCTGGTGCTCGCTGGTGCCGGCGGGTGCCGAAAGCCGCATGGCATCGTCGGTTCCGTAGCGTGCCTTGTACCCGTTGAACAGGGAAAGTTGCCGGTCATAGGAACGGTAGGCGCTCAGCACGCTCAGCGACTGGGAGTCCTTGCGCGAGGCCTTGAGCAGGTTCTCGAGAGCAGCGGCCGCATCCTTGCGCAATTCCATCCCGGTACCGGGAATCGTTCGCAGGTCCTTGGGCTTGTAGTCCGCCGGATCCAACGGGTGATCCCGGCTCACCAGCGCCAGGTAGGAGTCCTGGTCCTTGGTCAGTTCCTCGGTGGTCGGCGCCTTCTGCTTCGTTTCGGCACGCACCTGCGCCGCAGCGGCATCCATGGGGGCGGCCTGTGCGGCGAGCGGGGCCGCCATCATCAGGCTGGCGCCCAACAAGAGGGCGGGAAGGCCGGCACGAAACAAAGACACGATGTCCCTTCGGGGAATAAAGCTGGATGGAGCCCTTTCAGGATAACTGCAGACCCCGTGGTTCCGCCCATGCCAAGCGGGCGCAGATTCGCTTTCCGGGCCGCCGTCGGCCGGTCGCCACCGATCCGCCCGGGTCTCCAATGCCGGAACCACGCGCCAAATGGGATATTTTGGGTACTGTGCTGATTTCTGATGGTGATATTCGACGCGAGCTGGCGTCCGAACGTATTAAGTTGGACCCCTTCGACCCGGCGATGATCCAGCCGGCAAGCGTGGATGTGAGGATTGACCGGTTCTTCCGGCTTTTCGACAACCACAAGTACGCCCACATTGATCCGGCATTGGATCAGCCCGAGCTGACGCGGCTGGTTGAGGTTGATCCTGATGAGCCGTTCATTCTGCATCCCGGCGAATTTGTCCTGGGTTCCACCTATGAGACGGTCACGCTTCCCACGGATATCGCCGCCCGCCTTGAGGGCAAGAGCTCGCTGGGTCGACTTGGCTTGCTCACGCACTCCACGGCCGGATTCATTGACCCCGGTTTCTCCGGACACGTGACCCTGGAACTGTCCAACATGGCGACCTTGCCGATCATGCTGTGGCCGGGATCGAAGATCGGGCAGTTGTGCTTCTTCAGGCTCTCGTCCCCGGCCGAGCACCCCTATGGCTCCGGTGCCTACGGGAACCGCTATCAGGGACAACGCGGCCCCACTGCATCGCGCAGCCACCTGAACTTCCACAAGACCACGCTGGAAAGCTAAGCAACAAATGATTTGCGAGCGCGGGGCCCCCATGCGAGGGGGGCGGGGGGT
>NZ_JBKKAP010000182.1:0-1903 GCF_046714615.1 Paeniglutamicibacter sp. | reverse complement strand
GCCGGCCGCGCAGCGGACGCCCGGTTCCTGGGTGCGAGCGAGCGAGTGCCCGGGACGCCCTGAAACCCCCCGGCATTCCGCGGGGAGTAGATGATGCATTACTCATTCACACAAAAGAGTGCGTGAGGACAAGACGCGGCGTTGCCGGACCTGGCCATCGCGCAGCGTCGGCGGCCGGGGGAGCTGGCGGCGGAGGCCGCCCGCACCACCACGAAAAAGGGAGGGGACACCCAAACGGCGCCCCCTCCCCCGGTTCCTTTTAGCTAGCTGATGGCTGCCCGGGCTTCGGCATATTCGGCTGCTGTCTTGTGGTCGGTCAGTGCCTCGTATTCGATTTTGTCCGTCCAGGTGTATTCGGTTTTGACTGACACCGTTTTGGCGTTGGCTCGCACAACTTCGGCCCAGCCGAACCGGTAACGCACGTAGTCGCCCTTGTTGATGGTTTCCCGGCTGTAGTTGGTGGCCTTGCCTGTGGCGATCTGTTCGGCGCGGATCTGCTTCCAGTAGGTGACCTGATCGTTTTGTTCAGCTAGCCGCGTGAGCAGGCGCTCACGGTATGCGCCGGTGGCGCCGATGGGTTCGTTGCTGAGCATGTCCCGGCCAGCTTCGTCCTTGATCCACTCGCGGCGGCCGTCGATGTTGCGTTGGGTTCCTCGGGTGTCGGCTTCGAGCTTCTTGATGCGGTTTGCGACGGTCTGCACGCTGTAGCGTGCGCCGGTGGTGTGGGCTGCCGTCGCGGCGCGTTCGGCTGCCTCGGTAGCGTCACGGTCGGCGGCGACCGATGCGCCCAAGGCGCGGTGTGCCTTTTCGATGGCGTTGCGGTGGCGGTTTTCGCTGTGGTGGCCGATCTTGATTGGCTCGCCTCCCCAGGGCAGGGCGTCGCCTGCTGCACGGGCGCGGCGCTCGGCGTCGTCGGCTGCGGTGCTCTTGCGCTGGGCCTTGGCTTCCAGTGCTTCGACGCGCTGGCTTTGGCGTTCGATCTTTGCCGCTTCGACGTCCGCCGTTGAGCGAGTGGTCTCGTCAATGTCCGTTTCAACCTCGAACCCTGCCGCACGGAGTGCGGTTGCCGTGCCCTCGATCTTGTAGAGCTTGGGCATCCGGTCGCGGCTCATGGGGACAAACCAGCTGGCGATGCTGCGACCCCAACGCCAGCCGTTGGCTTTGAGGACTTCGGCGGTTCCGTCGCCCTTGGTGGTTCCCTCAATCAGGGTTCCTGCTTCGTGAGTGTGCGTAATGGTCAGCATTTGTTGTTCTCCTTGTTCCTAGTGGGGCTACTGCTTAGCTTGAAAATTCGCCAACGAATTCAAGATATTCACCAAGGATTGTGTGCTGATCGAACGGGCTTATTCCTTCGTCCCAACCAGTACCCAGCTCGTGGTCTGCGAGTCTGGACGCCAGAAGCACGTCCGTTTCTGCGCTGAGTTGGGTTCCGTCTGTTGCCGTGATCGTGTTCATGGTTGTTTTCCTCAATCTGTGGGTGAGGGGGATCGCGGAACCAGCCCCGCGCTTTGTCTCTCCCCCGCGTTTTTTTGGTTGCTGGCGAAATGAAATGAAGCGGACCGAGCACCAAGGAGCAGCAACCCGTAGGGCAGGCCGGCCAATTCTGTGTCCGGAAATAAGCGCAGCGCCGGACACAGAATTTGCCGGGCTGGCCCCGCAGCGCAGCAAGGGGCTTGTGCCCTTGGTGTCGGGCCATAAACTCCGAAGGACAGCAACCAAAAAAAGGGGACGGCCGCAGGCCGGCACCTGATTCGCCGAAGGCGGATCAGGTCAACAGCCGGCCGCGCAGCGGACGCCCGGTTCCTGGGTGCGAGCGAGCGAGTGCCCGGGACGCCCTGAAACCCCCCGGCATTCCGCGGGGAGTAGATGATGCATTACTCATTCACACAAAAGAGTGCGTGAG
>NZ_JBKKAP010000181.1:0-68127 GCF_046714615.1 Paeniglutamicibacter sp. | reverse complement strand
TGGCCAGCCCCTGCACCGGGGCAAGCCTGGCGGCGCGGCGGGCCGGGACGATCGAGGCGGCCAGCGCCGCCGCCACTGACACGGCGATGACCCCGGCCAACTGCAGCCACGGGATGGAGACGCTCAGGGCTCCAAAGGCCCCCATGACCGACTGGGCGCCGAGCAGGCCGTACGCCGAGCCGAGCAGCACGCCGATCAGCGCCGCCACCCCTCCGATCAGCACGGCCTCGGTGGCCAGCATGGACTTGAGCTGCCCCCGGGTCAGGCCCAGGGCCCGCAACAGCGAGTTTTCCCGGGTTCGTTCGAGCACCGAGAGGCTCAGCGTGTTGGCCACCCCGATCAGGGCGATCAGCACCGCGACGGCCAGCAGGCCCGAGACGATGAGCAGCAGCATGTCGATGACCGTGTTGAACATCTGCTTTTCCATGACCCCGCCGCCCACGGCGTACTCGTCCACGTTCAGCGTGTCCGCCATGTCGGTGGCGAGCGTACGCAGGGCCGCCGCGTCGAGCTGGTCGTCGATATTCAGCCAGAGCACGGTGCGCCCGCTTTCCTCCTGGGCGACGGCTTCCTTGGTTGCTCCCAGGAGCTCGGTCGCGGTGTCCCAGCCAATCACCGGCTGAAGCGCATTGCTCTCGGTGACCAGCATCTTCAGGTTCGCCTTGGTGCCGTCGAAGGAGACGGCGTCCATGGTTTCGCCCTCGTTGCTGGAGCCGACCAGGACCTCCCCGGTGCCGGGGAACTGCTTGCGGCTGTTGAGGACGGTCTTGAGGGTTGCCGGGTCGGTGGCAAAGATTTCCTGCCCGGCTTCCGAGTTGCCCACGGAGGTGAGCTCGGCGAGCCCCTGGACGCCGTCCATGGCCTTGACCTCGGCCAGGTCCTCGGCGGCGAACCCGGCGCCGGGGCCGGAGCCGTAGTCGTTGACCTCGACGTCGACCAGGAATTCGCTGCCGAGCGCCTCGCCGAGGGAAGACTTGGCGGTCTGTGCTCCGACCATCATCATGGACACCAGCGTGACGCCGATCAGCAGGGCGGTGGCGGTGGCGGTGGTGCGGCCGGGGTTGCGGACGGCGTTCAGGCTGGCCAGTTTGCCCGGGACCCGTCCGCCGGAGGTCAGCGAGCCGATCACGGAGACGGCCTTGGGCAGGAAGAGCGAGCCGAGCATCAGCACGCCCGGGAAGGAGAGCAGTCCCCCGCCGAAGGCGATGAGGATGTCTCCCTTCACCGCCCCGTAGGCAAGTGCCGCGGCGCCGGCTGCCACCAGCAGCACGCCGAAGACGATGCGCACCTTCCCGGCCTTGTTGCCGACGGCCGCGTCGTCCGCGGGACGCAATGCGGCCAGCGGGGAAACCGACATGGCCTTGCGCGCCGGCATCCAGGCGGCCACCAGGGTGATGGCGGTGCCGGCCAGGATCGGCAGGAGGATCGCCAGCGGGGTGACGGCGAGCGTCGCGAACGACATTTCCTCCACCGTGCCGGCCAGGATCTTGATCAGCGCCGCCATGATCCCGGTGGCCATCAGCACGCCGAGCACCGAGGCCAGCAGGCCCACCACGAGCGCCTCGACGAGCACTGAGGAACGGATCTGGGCGCGCACCGCACCCAGGGTGCGCATCAGTGCAAGCTCGCGGGTGCGCTGGGCGATGAGCACGGCAAAGGTGTTCATGACCACCAACCCGGTGACCACCAGGGCGATGAGCGCGAAGACCAGCAGCACGATGGTCAGCTGGTCGTTGCCGCCGGAGAACGCGGCGATGTCATCGACGATCTGCTCGTCGGGCGTCGTGACTTTGAAGTACTTCAGGCCCGTGGCCTCAAGCGAGGCGGCGATCGGCGCCTTCAGCCGCTGCAGGTCCACCCCGTCGTTGGCCATCAGGATGATGTTGCCGAAGCTTGCGTCCCCCGGACCCGAGAGCGAATCGAGCAGGGACTGGCTGACGGTGAGGTTCATGGCCGAGCCGGTCAGCGGGTCGTTGGAGGCGAGGGTGATGCCGGTGACCTTCGCGTGCCGGCTGATGTTCTTGCCCTCTTCGGTGGTGGTTCCCACGTCGAGAACGTCGCCGAAGGAAATGTTGTATTCCTTCGCGTAGGTGGCGTCGACGGCCACCTGTTCGCTGGCGGTGGGAAGGGCCCCGGATTCAAGCACCGTGGTGCTCAGTCGCGCGTCCTTGGCGGCGGTCTTCGCCAACGCGTAGTATTCGCGGCTCCCGGCGTGGACGTTGACCCCGATGTTGGTGACGCCGTGGACTGCCGCCACGCCGGCGGTGTCTTCAATGGCCTTCAGCGCCTTGGAACCCAGCGCGTAGGTCTCGGGCTTGGAGTCGTCGCCCTCGGCGTAATCGGCGTTCTGGTCGCTCCCGACCACCAGGTCGGAGCCGGCATAGGAGGAACCGATGCTGTTTTTCAGGGTTTCGGTGGCCGAGGCATTGACCATGAGGGTGGCGGCCAGGAAGGCCGTGCCGATCATCACCGCGAGGGTGACCGCGATGAAGCGGCGTGAGTATGCCTTGAGATTGGCAAAAGCTAGCTGCAGCAAGGTTATGCACCCAACCCGGAAAGCGCCTGGGTTACCGAGTCGACGGTCGGGTCCTCGAGCTGGCCGACCAGTTCGCCGTCCTTCATCAGGAGCACGGTGTCGGCGTAGGAGGCTGCGACGGCGTCGTGCGTGACCATGATGATGGTCTGGCCCATCTCGCGGGTGGAGGAACGCAGCAGCGAGAGCACCTCGGCTCCGGTGCGCGAGTCCAGGTTGCCGGTGGGCTCGTCCCCGAAGACCACCTCGGGGCGGGTGAGCAGGGCGCGGGCGACGGCCACGCGCTGCTGCTGGCCGCCGGAGAGTTCGTGGGGCTTGTGGTTCAGGCGGTCGGTCAATCCGAGGGTGGTGACGATGGTCTGCAGCCACGCCTTGTCATGCTTCTTGCCGGCCAGGGCCAGCGGCAGCAGGATGTTGGCTTCCGCGGTGAGCGTGGGGACCAGGTTGAAGGACTGGAAGACGAAGCCGACCTTTTCGCGGCGCATCTTGGTCAGTGCATCGTCGTTCAGCTTCGAGATGTCTGTCCCGCCGATGAAGATCTGCCCGCCACTGGCATCGTCAAGGCCTGCCAGGCAGTGCATGAGCGTGGACTTGCCGGAACCCGAGGGGCCCATGATGGCGGTGAACTTGCCGCGGGCGAAGGATACGTCGACTCCGCGCAGCGCCTCGACGCGCGTGGTTCCTTCGCCGTAGATCTTGGTCAGGCCCGTCGCGTGGACAGCGAAATCGGTGCTGGTGTGTGGTGCAGTAATGGTCATGGTTCCACGTTATGTTGCCACTGTATGGTTTTGGATCATCCTCAGGGACTCTTTTATCCAGCACTTAGTTCATACCCGGGTATGAGACAGCAGGCTCACAGGGTCCGCCGATACGCTGTTATGCCTATGCTCTATTTCGCCGTCCCCACCGTTGCCCTGCTTATTACGCTTGGCTTTGCCGCCAGCATTGCCTTGCTGGCCGTGCTTTTGTGGTTCGCTGCCCGTGGCAATGTGCGGGCCACACGCAGGGTGCTGCTCGTGGCGATTCCCGTGTGGGCCGTGGGCCTGGCCATTGCCGTGCTGCCCGCCGCTCCCCTGCCGGACCCTTCGATTCCTGCCGGTACCTTCAATTGGATTCCGTTCCTGGCGCACCGGGAACGCGACCTGGGTGTGGAGATGCTGGCGAACCTCGGGCTCTTTGCCCCGCTGGGATTGATGTTGGCCTTTTATTGGCGTCGATTCGCGGTGCTGAAAACCGCCCTGTTGGTGTTGGGCTTGTCGATCTGCGTTGAAGCCACCCAGCTGGCGCTGCGCAACAATCGCGCCTCGGACATCACCGATATCTTCACCAACACGGCCGGCGGTTTTATTGCGGCAGTGATCGGGTGGGCACTGGTGTCCCTCGCCGGAAGCAGGCAGGGCACGGCCGCTGCATCCGTCCCGGAGTCACTTCTCGAGAGGTAGCACCGTGCAGTCCACCTTCACCGGGTCGAAGGTGTCCCACAGCAAGCCAGCCTCAAGACACGCGGCCTTGACCGCCCGGACCTGTTCCACCTGCGGATCTGCATTATCCATGCGGATCTCTAACGTGATGCCGGTGCCGCTGCTCGGCAGGACACGAACGATGCGCACCGAGTCGATGCCGTCAGCCGACCCGTGATGATCCCTTCACGTTCGTCTTGGCTCAGGCTGTTCACATAGATCCAGTCGCCAATGACCAAAAAGGGCGCCGGCGGGTTCTTCACCAGCAGCGCCGTCATTCCGACGATGATGCCGCCAACCAACAGCGACAGGCAGGCAACCACCGCTCACAAAAGCCACAGTGCTCTGCGATTCGTCATGGGCCAAGCCTGACACACCGAGCTCCACGACCCTTGCCGCGTTCACGGAATGCACCATGCCAGAGGGACGTTACTCGTGGCCCCGTGCGAAGATGCGTCTTGGATTCCTGGTTTTGAAACCATGAACAGGATCATCGAAACTTCCAAACCCTGGCCGAGTTCCAATCGTGACGCGGACAAAGCCAATCAGCTACTCCATTTAGGGTCGTGCTCCGACGGTTCACGTGATAATGCCGATAGACTGGGCTGAATTTCCGATTGTTTGGCTTGGAGAACCCGGTTTGGCTTTGAATATGTCTTTCCAGTCGCAGATCTATCGCTCCTTGCCTGATTTGGAACGTTCCGATGCCATCGTCAACCGCATCTCCAAGGCGATCACGCTTGGCATGCTGCGCGTCGGGGAACGCCTGCCCAACGAGATCGAGATGTCCGAGATGTTCGGCGTGGCAGCAGCCACCCTGCGGGACGCCCTCGCCGTATTGCGCGACCAGGGAATCGTCGAGACCAGACGCGGTCGAAGCGGCGGGACATTCATCCTGAAACAACCGCAATTCCAGCCGGAGGCCATGCGTGAGTGGCTGATGTCCACCTCGATTGCCGAGATCCGGGATCTAGGCGACGAACAGTCAGCCATTGCCGCTGCCACAGTGCGCTTGGCGTGCGACCGGGCCGAGCCGCATGAATTGGAGAGACTGCAGGACATGGCCCGCTCATTGGTCTTGGCCGAAGGCGCCCAGGCCAGGGCACGGGCAGACAGCCGCTTTCACATTGAATTGGCTGTGACCGCCCAATCCACCCGACTGGCAAATGCCGAAATCCGGTTGCAAGCCGAAACGGTTGAGGTTTTGTGGTCCCCGTTGGTCGATGAGTTTGACGCAGAGCGGGCCACCGCGGAACACCTGGCGCTGGTGCGTGCAGTGTCCGAAAACCGCAGTCATCAAGGGCAACAATTGGTGATTGACCATATCCGGCGCAGCACGCACCATCTCATTGATACGAAGCTGGCCCTGAGCTACTCAACCGACGTGAAGGACAACCAATGAGTCTCTCCCCACCAGCAGCCGCAGCTTTGGGATCCATTTCCGCTTGGTTTAACGAAGCGTCGGCGGCCACCTACGCGATGGCCGCCGCGGTCACCGAATTGCTCACTCACGAGCTTGCCCCGGGATCACTTGTCACGAAGAACGACCTCGCCGGACTGAAGGCTCTCGCCTCCGATTTCCTGCAACTGCACCCGTACGCCGTTGGATCCGGGGCAACATTCTCTTCGGCTCGGATGAGCGAGGGACAAGGCGTCCTCGAGTGGTGGACACCTGCACCGAACGGGGCCGAAAAGCTGGTTTTTGACCTCGACCCGGGCGGCGAGCGGTTCTACGACTACGAGCACCTTCCCTTTTTCAGCGCCGCGGAAAGAACCGGCGAGGTAACTATCTGGGGACCGTACGTCGATTATTTGGGATCGGACGAATACATCCTCACGCACACCGCCCCGTTCGAAATCCATGGGGAATTCGCGGGGGTTGCCGGCTATGACGTGACAGTTCGGGCACTGGAAGAAATCTTCCTACCCGCATTGCGTTCGATCCCCGGCCATGCGGCCCTACTTAACTCCAGCGATCGGGTCATCATCGGCAACTCCGGTGCTTACCTCGTGGGAGAAAGGATCAAGGCAGCGCCCAGCGAAAGCCGGATCGTTCCCTTGGAAGTCCCGCACCTGGGCCTGTCCATGTTGGTTCCTGCGTAGCCGCGTGGCGGGTCGAATACACTTCTACCCGCCACGCGCATCAGGCAGTTTGCACGTGCTGAGCCAGTTGCAGGCGCCGCAGAACGCCCTGTTCCACCAGGGCTCCGAAGATCGCGCGGCGGTCTTCAGCGGATCCGTCCCGGTCTTCCGGATGCCATTGCACGGCCACGGCCCAGGTTTTCCCGGGGTGCTCGGTGCCCTCCACGATCCCGTCGTCGGCCACGGCGCTGACGATCAAGTCAGTGGCCACTCGGTCCACGGCCTGGTGATGACCGGAACGCACTGTGACTCGCCCACGGCCCAGGATCCCGTGGATCTTGCTGCCTTCGGCCAGAGTCACCCCTTCGTCGAGGAACATCGGCTGGCCGGATTGCCCCTGGTGCAGGGTCGAGGGAACGATGTCCGGCACCAATGTCCCGCCGAGTGCCACGTTCAAAAGCTGGGATCCCCGGCAGATGGCAAGCATCGGCTGGTCCTTCTCCAGGGTCCGATGGATCATGGCGATGCAGAATTCATCGGCAGTGCGGTCCACCCCGTAGGCCTTGGGGATCGGCCCTTGAAGTTCGTACAGTGACCCGTCCACGTCGCCGCCGCCGAGAAACAGCACGGCGTCGGCTTCCTCGGCGGCCAGCGCTGCCTGTGGGTCCGCCGCGGAGCTGTCGATCAGGACAGCGCGGGCACCGCTTTCCAGCAATTGGTCGAAGGCACTGCGAGTAAAGTCGCGCATGATCCTGTGGCTTTCGCCAACCATGCCCGGGAAAGTCAGTGAGACCACCACTGCCACCAGCGGAGCATCGGGGGGAAGCAAGTCGAACCCTTCCGGGATGACTTCTTCCAGGGTCAACACCCGGTCTTCTCGTGGATCGGTACTCATAAACTCAAAACCTCCAAGGTGTTCGTCTGCTCGCGGGGGGACGCCGTGGCCCGGCGGGTTCGGGCTGCCTCGACGACCCAGCTGAAAAGTGCATGATCGGTGGCCGATGCCTCGGCCAAATCCTCGGGATGCCATTGGACTGCCAGCAGCGATGCGTCCGGAACCTCCAGCGCCTCAACGACTCCGTCCGGCGCCCTGGCGGCAACCCGCAACCCCGCTCCGATGCGGTCGACCGCCTGGTGATGGTACGAGGAGGTGCTCACGGGGGCATGCCCCAAGACCGAGGCAAGGAGCGTGCCGGGCTCGCAGGTCACCTGGTGCTCGGCACCGCGGTGCTGGATCTCGCCGGGTGCCAAATGTCCCACCAGTGTTCCGCCGTGGACGACATTGAGCAATTGCATGCCCCGGCAGATGGCCAGGGTTGGGATCCCTGAATCGAGGCAGGCCTGCAGGAGGCCTGCCTCGTAGTCGTCCTGTCCCGCGTGGTCGGCCGGCCAATAGTGCTCGTCCGGCTCGCTTCCGTAGCGGCGCGGGTCGATGTCGGCGCCGCCGGCAATGACCACCCCGTCCAGTCGGGCGAGCTGGGCGGCCGCCGACTCGCTGCTGCCCGGAAACAGGACCACGGGTTCCCCGCCGGCCCGGTCGATGCCGGCCAGCACCCCGACGGCCACTGCGGCCCCAGCGAAGCGCATGCCCTGCACCTTGGCCGACCACATGCCCGGAACGCCTATCAGCGGGCGGCGGGCGGCCCTTGGACCGCCAGTCATGCCCGGCTGCCCGCGATTGCCTCGAGGCTGTGCCCCAACGGAAAATCGAGCGTTGGCATCCAGGTGTCCCACACCTCGCGCAGGCTGCCGTCGGCAATCACGGCAGCCAGTGCCACGTTGAGTTCCTCGCGCAGGAAGAGGTTGTCCTTGGCGACCCCGATCCCCCACGGGTTGCGGGTTGCCACGGTGAAGGCCACGTCGTAGCGCGGGTCATCCCCCAGGGGCACCAGCACCACATCGTCATCGACCATGGCATCGACGCTCGATTCGGCGACCGCAGCCAGCATGTCTTCGTAGACGGTGTCCCCGCTGAAGGGAACGATGATCGCACCCTCGAAGGTCCGTGCCAATGCCATGTTGGCGCTGCCGTCGATGGCGGCCACCCGGTACCCGACCAGGTCGGCCGCGGTGCGTGCAAGGTCTCCCTTGCGCACCAGCACCGTTTCATCGAAGACCGCATACGGGCGGGTGAAATCCACGACGGCCTGGCGTTCGGGAATGATGCCCTGTCCGCACCACACCGCATCCACCTGGTGGTCGCGTACCGCGGGCAGCATCTCGTCCCATCCCATGACGACCCACTCGATGTTCCTGCCCATGCGCGAGGCAATAAGCTCGGCGGCGGCCGGTTCGTAGCCGGTGCGTTGGCCGGTGCCATCGATCAGCGAAAAGAGCGGGGGTGCGACCGCGTCGATGCAGGCCAGTTTGAGCGTTGTCATTACGGCATCGTCTCCCAGTACATTTCGCGGTCCCATTCGGTGATCGAGCCACAGTAGCGGGCCCATTCCTCTTCCTTGAGCTTGGTGTAGATCGACACCAGGTCCGCCGGCAGCTGCGAGGTCAGGTAGGTGTCCGAGACGAACGCCCCAATGGCGTCGCCGAGGGTCAGCGGCAACTGGGCACCGAGCGCCGGCGCGCTGTCGCAGGCCTCGTCGGGAGCGCCCGGTTCAAGCTTGCGGTTGATCCCGTCCTCCATCGAGGCGATGAGCAGCGTGTGGGACAGGTAGGGGTTGACCGCGGCGTCCGGCACCCGGTATTCCATCCGGCCGTTGGCGGAGATGCGGATCAGGCAGCCGCGCGAGTCAAGGCCCCAGTTGGCGGTGGAGGGAGCAAATTGCCCGGCGTCCCAGAACCGCTTGTAGGAGTTCACGGTGGAGGCCATCACGGCCATGGATCCCTGGGCGTGGGCCAGCATGCCGCCAATGGCGTGCCGGGCGGTTTCCGAGACATGCAGTTCCACGCGTCCGGCGTCCTCGATGACGTTGGTGTCCCCGTCCCAGAGGCTGAGGTTGTGGTGGCAGCCGTTGCCCATCTGGCCGTTGTAGGGCTTGGGCATGAACGAGGCAGTGACACCGAATTCGCGGGCGACCTGCTTGCAGATCTGCCGATAGGTGACCAGCCGGTCGGCGGTGTTCTCCACGCGGTCATACATCCAGTTCAGTTCGAGCTGTCCATCGTCCTCGTAGTCGCCCTCGATCATGTCCAGGCCCATGGCCTTGGAGTAGGTGACAAGCTTCTTGTAGATCGGGCGCATGCGCTCGAGGTTCTCGACCTGGTAGGCGGGGCTGGAACCGGGCCGCTTGACGACCTCCAGGCCGGGTCCTTCCCAGGTCATTTCCGGTTCGGTGCCCGAGCGCACCTCGAATCCGGTGCGTTCGGTGAACGCTGCGTGGGTCCGGGCCAAGAGTGAACGCGTGTCGATGGCCAGCGGGCGGCCGCCGACCTCCGGCAGGTGCGGGGGTTCGTAGGCGGTGCAAAAGATGCGGGCGACCGAGGTGTCCCAGGGCAGCACCACGAAGGAGTCGGGCTCCGGCAGCGCCCAGAATTCGCGGGCCTCGATGCCGCCGCCAATCAGGTTGCCGTGGCGGTCGTTTTGCAGGTCGGAGAGCGCTGTGCGGTGGAAGGCGATGCCCTTTTCCAGGTTGCGGCGGAAGTGGTTGGCCGGGACCATCTTGGCGACCACGCGCGAGCCAATGGTGGGCAGCGCGTAGTAGATGTACTCGACACCGGCGGCCTGGATCTTCGCCGCGAGGTCCTTGACGATCTGGGGTTCGAGGTTGCGGGCCTGGTGCCGGGAAAAGGCTTCGCGGTCCAGCATGGTGTCGGATTCGGTTCTCAGTGCTTGCAAGGTCATGGGACTCAACTCGTTTCTTCTGGAAGTCTTAGTTGGTGACAAGTGCGCCGGCATCGAGCACCAGCTGCCGGTAATGCAAGTGCCGCGATGCCGGCAGGCCGGCGTTGACGACGCCTATGAGCGTGTTCCCGCGGTAGTAGCCCACCGCGACTCCCTCCTGGGGCTGGCCGGGATCGCCCTCCAGGATTCGGGTTTCCTCGGCGCGGGCAGGGGAACCGACGCCGTTGATCCGGGTTCCGAAGATGTCGGTCCAGAATGACGGAAGCGGGGCCGGGGCTTCTGCCGGCGCCCGGCCGGCGATCCCGGCGACCAGAGCGGGGGCCGCAATCTTCGCGGTGTCGGTGGGCGTCGCCCAGTGTTCCACTCGCCGGGCCGGAAGCCCGTTGCGAACATCGGGGTAACGCGCAATGTCACCGACGGCGACGACGCCTGGCACCGGTTGCCCGTCGGCTGCCAGGACCCGCAGGTTCCTGTCGCATTCCACACCGTCGCCGAGGTCCAGTCCGTTTCCCTGCAGCCATTCGACATTGGCATGGGATCCCACGGCCTCGATGATCACCTCTGCGGACACCCTGCTGCCGTCGGAAAGCTCGATGCCGGTGCAGGATCCATCTCCCCGGTAGGCGACCACGGAGACCGCCGCCCGGCAGTCCACACCGCGGCGCGAGAGCATCTCCCGCACCCCGGCGGAAAGTGCCGATCCCAGAGGTCGCTCCATGGGGCCGGTGCGTCCCTCCACGAGGGTCACCGCGCAGCCCAGCGAGGCCGCGGTGGCCGCGCTTTCGCATCCGATGAAGCCCGAGCCGATGACCCCGACCCGGGTTCCCGGCAGCAGCACCGCGTGCAGGGCCAGGGCATCGTCGATGCTTCGCAAGACGTGGCGCCCGTCCAAGGGTCCGGGGACCGCAACCCGGGCCGGACGCAGCCCCGTGGCAATCACCAGTCCGTCGAAACCGAGTTCCTCCCCGTCTTCGAGGGTGATGGTTCGGTCGGCGAGGTTGGAGGCGGTGATGCGGGTTCCCAAACGCCACTGGATTCCGGTGGCACTGCGCCGCGGCCTGAAGGCCAGCTTGGCAAGTGCCTCCTGGGGGGTTCCTGGTGCGGCCAAGACCTCCTTGGAGAGCGGTGGCCGGTTGTAGGGCGGATGGTCTTCCTCCCCGATGACCAGGATTTCGCCCTCCCAGCCGGTTGCCCGCAGCTGTTCGGCGGCGCGTAGTCCCCCGAGCGAAGCGCCGGCGACGATGATCCGCTGGCCCATGGCTAGTCCTTCACGAAGATGGCTTGGACCGGACACACATCGATGGCTTCCTCGACTTCGTCCAGCAATGAATCGTCGAAGATTTCCTCGAATTCAAGGACTCCTTCGTCGTTCATCGAGAAGACTTTCGGGGCGGCGATGGCGCACTGGCCATGGTTGTCGCATAGTTTACGGTCGACGGTGATTTGTGCCATGGTGGAGCTCGTTTCCTTGGTGCTGGTGATGATGTGGGGCGGTGGGCGGGGCTTAGCGACGCTTGGTGAATCCGATGGGAAGCCGGATGGGGCCGGTGTTGCCCGAGTCGGGCAGCCATTCGTCCCCGCCGGTCAGGTGTGGGTTGGCAAGCCGGCTGGCCAGCAGCGGCAGTGCTTCACTCATGTCGGCGCGGGCCACGAAGTGCCCGAGACAGTGGTGCACTCCCCCGCCGAAACCGTAGTGGGCGGGGTGCTCGCCAAGCAGGTCCAGTTCGGGGTTGGGGAACGCGAGAGGGTCGGTGCCGGAGGCCTGGGTAAACAGGTGCACGGTGGTGCCGGCGGCGATCTCAAGTCCCTGGTAGGTGAAGTCCTCGACGGCCTCGCGGGTCACCCAGGTGACTGTCGGGTTGATGCGCATGACCTCCTCGACGGCCTTGGCCCCGAGCTCCGGTCGTTCGGCGAGCAATTCCCACTGCCCCGGGTTGCGCATGAAGGATTGCATGGCCAGGCCCAGCTGGTTCCGGGTGGTGTCCATGCCCCCGAAGATCAGCAGCACCAGGGCGTTGCGGAGTTCCTCGTCGTTGAGCTTGTCGCCATCCCGGCTGGCCAGGACCAGCCGGGAGACGAAGTCCTCGCCCGGGTTGGCTTGGCGGTCCTTGATGAGGTCCTCGGCGTAGGCGTAGAGCTCGGCCACTGCCGCGTCGACCTTGTCCAGGTCCTGTTTGAAGGTGACGCCCAGTGCCAGTCCGATGGTGGAGGCAAGCCGGGCAATGGTTGGCCATTCGCTTTCCGGGATGCCCAACAAGATTGTCAGCACGCGGGTGGCGTACGGTTCGGCGAAATCTCCGATGAACTCGCAGGAACCACTGTCGATGAAGTCGTCGATGAGTTCGTTGGCCAGCACCTGGAAGCGTGGAACCAGGTCCTTGATCAGCCGCGGGGAAAAGGCCGGGTTGAGCAGGCGCCGGATCCGGTGGTGGTCCTCTCCCTCCAACACGAGCAGATTCTTGGTCCACCAGTCAAAGAACAAGCCGCCATGCACGCCGTTGTGCGCGGGCCACTTGGCACTGCCCTGGATGAGCTTGGGGCTCTTGAGCAGCTTGCTGACTTCGTCATAGCGCAACACGGCGATGCCGTAGTTGGTTTTCGCATACCAGCTGGCCTCGCGGGCGTTCCGGAGCTCTTCGGACTGCATGGCGAAGCTCGGATCCGAGATGTCGAGATAGGGGACGTTGAGTTGGTTCGGGGCGGTTTCGACACTCATGGTGCGATCCTCTCGTCGTGGTATTGGTCTACTTTGGGCGCTTGGCCGGCAGTTGATGGTGGTTGCGTGGTTTCAGCTGCCGCCGGCGGAAACCCGGGTGTTGATGGCATCGGCGGCGGGGGCGTTTCCCTTGAGGTGGGGTTTGCGAAGCGCCAGGTACAGGCCCCCGATTCCCAGGACGAAGATCGAGGAAATCAAGACGATGTAGTTGGCGAACCATCCCGCTTCCGGTGTCCGCGGCCAGGCCATGTTGATCATGCCCAGGACGCCCCACAGCAGGGCCATCACGCTGACCGGAATGCCCCAGCGACCAAGCTGGTACTTGCCTGCCGGCTTCCAGCCCTTGAGCCTGGCCCGCAGTGCGGCCAGCACGACCATTTGGAAGCCGAGGTACATGCCCATGGCGGCGAAGGAGATGATGGCGACCAGCGCATCTTCGGAGATCTTGGAACCGATCACGACCAGCGCGGGGAACACACCGGCGATCAGCAGTGCGTACGGCGGAACGTGGCGGCGATCGCTGAATCGGCTGAGCAGCGAACTGAATGGCAGGATCCCGTCGCGGGCCATGGAGTAGGTCAGGCGGCTCGCGGCAGCCTGCAGGCTCAAGACGCACGAGACGAAGGAAATCAGGACCACCCCGAGCACGATCCTGTATCCAACCGGGCCAAATGCCGCCATCAGCACACCAACGAGCGGGTCGGAGTCGGCACCCGAAATCACTGCACCGAAGTCGGGGACGGCGAGAATGAGCGAGAGGCAGACGAACATCGCTGCCGCTCCACCGATGTAAATGGTCATGCGCATGGCCTTGGGGATGGTGCGGCCGGGGTTCGGGACTTCTTCCGCCACGTCTCCGCAAGCCTCAAAGCCGTAGTACTGGAAAATGCCTATCAGTCCGGCGGCCGCGAAGGCCACGAAGTAGTCGGAACCCTCACCGGCGCCGAAGGTGTCAAAGAGGACGCCCAGGTCATGGTTGCGGTGGCCGATAATCAGCCAGAGGCCGACGACGACGGCGCCGCCGAGTTCTGCGATCAGGCCGAGCATGGCGACCTTGTTCAGGACGCCGGTGCCGAGGAGGTTGAGGCAGGTTGCCAGCGCGATAATGACCAGCGCCGCCAGAATGGTCGCGTCGACGCTGCTTTCCAGTCCGAGGAATGCAGCAAGGTACGGGCCCGCGCCGTATGCCACGGAGGCAATCGTCGTCAAAAGCGCGACAAGGTAAACCCAGCCATTCATCCAGCCCCACTTTCGGCCCCACAGGCGTCGGGACCACGGGTAGACCCCGCCGGCCACAGGGTAGTTCGACACGATTTCGCCAAAGACCATGGCGACGAACATCTGCCCGGCTCCCACGATGAGCAATGACCAGAACATCGGGGGCCCGGCGGTGCCCAAAGCGATCGCGAAGAGGGAATAGATTCCCACCACTGGCGATAAGTAGGTGAATCCCAGCGAGACGTTCCCCCAGAACGTCATTTCGCGCTTGAACTGGGTTTCATACTCGTAACCGAGAGCTGCCAAATGTGCGGCGTCCTCGTCATGCGTGTGCGATGAGGCCTCAGGTACATTACGTGACTCTATGGACACGACGTCTCCTTGTTGGATTTCGATGAATTGATCGAGTGAACAGAGCCACGCACCATTGTGACTTCCATCACGTGGCTTCCGATAAACAAAAACTCTAGCGTTGAATGATTTAGAGCACAAGCCCTCGAACAAGATTCCCCAAGAGAGCCAGTGGACCGTCAACGTCCACAATTTGGGCAAAGTGGCCTATAAATCACGGGCTTCAAGGTCGAAGGCTTGACATTATGTTCACGCGAAGACAATGGCACAAAGTGATGCCCCTCGGCTTATTACCTACATTTCTAAATGTAAAATTTGGACATCGAACGCCATTGCCCGGCCGCCGCTGGGCCCTATTGAGCCGAGGAAGCCCGGTCATGGGCACATGGGTGACGAGCCGACAAAACAAAAGCGCTCGTGGTCCAGTTTCAAAAAACTGGACCACGAGCGCTTCGCTCGATGCCCGACGTCCCGTCAGGCGGGTTGGCAGCGGAACAGCTAGTCGTGCCGCTCATGCTCCGGGGCCTGGTGGCTGTGGGACTCGATCTGGAACGTCGAATGCTCGATGCTCACCTCGAAGTGCTCGGCCACGCACGACTGCAGTTCACCCAGCAGGGTGGCCGCGGCGCCGGTGTGGAACGCCTCGTCTTCCACCACGACGTGTGCCGAAAGGATGGGCAGGTTCGAGGCGATCTGGCTGGCGTGCAGGTCATGGACCGCCAGCACCATCGGGTGTGCTGTCAGGTGGGCCCGGACATCTTCCAAGTCAAGCCCCTTGGGCGTGGATTCCAGCAGGATGTGTGTGGTCTCCCCGAGCAGCTTCAGCGCGCGCGGGATGATCAGCGCTGCTATCAACATGGCGGCGATCGAGTCCGCCTGCATCCAGCCTGTCGTTGAAATGACGATCGCCGAGATGATCACGGCAACGGATCCCAGGGCGTCGTTGACGACCTCCAGGAAGGCGGCACGCATGTTCAGGTTGTCGTCCTTGCCGGAAGCCAGGATCAGCATCGAGGCGACATTGCCGAGCAGGCCGATGATGCCAAAAACCAGCAGACCGCCGCCGGAGATTTCCGTCGGTTCGAAGAGGCGGCGAACGCCGTCGATCAGCGCATAGACACCCACACCGAGCAGCAGTGTCGACTGGAGGGTCGCGGAGAGCACCTCCGCCCGGCGGAAGCCCCAGGTGCGTTTGGCCGTGGGCTTTCGCATGACCAGCGTGGCCGCGGTCAGCGCCAGCAGCAGGCCGGTGGAATCGGTGAGCATGTGCGCTGCGTCAACGAGCAGCGCCAACGAGTTGGTGAGAAATGCACCGATCACCTCGGTGATGAGGATCGTCGCGGTGATGCCAAAGGCCCAGGCAAGCTTCTTTCGGTTGGTGGTTGCCGAACCGTGGTCGTGGTCGTGGCTCATCGGCGCGCTCCTTCCGGCACATGGGAAGGACCATGGACCGCAGTGAAGTCATGCGTGTCCAGTTCATGGCCTTCGCTAATGCCGATGTAGTCGTTCGCATCCCCCAGCAGATCCTGCAACAACTGCGGGTTTGCCAGCGAGAACATGCTGGCTCGGCCCTGTGCCCGCGAGGTCACCAGGCCGCAGTCACGCAAGCAGGAAAGGTGGGCACTCACGGTGCTCTGGGCCAGGCCCAGGTGCTCGGTGAGTTCCTTGACCTTGTGCTCGCCGGTGCGCAGGTGTGCCAGGATCATCAGGCGCGTGGGATCGGCCAGGCCGTGGAAGAGGGCCGCCGCTGCGGCATGGCTTTCAAGGGCGTCATGGCGTTCGTGGTCCGCCCGATCTAGCATCGTCATATTACGATGATAGCGATTTTTGGCGATAAAGCCAACGGGGAAAAGCCGTGGCAGGATTGGACCATGAGCACCGGAATAATCGTTGGCGAAGACAGCCTTGCCCGACCGTCCTGGGCGGCGACTGATCCGATGATGCGCACGTATTACGACACCGAGTGGGGAATGCCGGTGCGTGACGAGCACGGCGTCTTTGAGCGGCTGAGCCTCGAGGCGTTCCAAGCCGGGCTGTCCTGGGCCACCATCTTGCGCAAGCGCGAGAATTTCCGCGAGGCCTTCGCCGGGTTCGACCCGGAGGTCATTGAAGGCTTCGGCGATGCGAAGGTCGAGGAGCTGCTGGGCAATGCAGGGATCATCCGCAACCGCGCCAAGATCCTGGCGACCATCAAGAACGCGAAGGCCACCATCGCCCTGCGCGAGGACGGCGGCCTGGCCGAGTTCATCTGGTCGTTCCAGCCCGATTCCACCCCGGCACCAAACGTGCTGGAAGACATCCCCACCACCAGCCCCGAATCCGTGGCACTGTCAAAGGCGCTGAAGAAGCGCGGCTTCGCTTTCGTGGGACCAACGACCATGTTTGCGCTCATGGAGGCGCTGGGCATCGTGGACACGCACCTGTTGGGCTCCCACCGGCGCGGCACCTCGGGCATCTGGCCGGCATGAGCTCGCGCTTCCTGAAGTCCAACGGCTTGTTGGACCCCGGGCACATGATGCGGACGCTGGGCATCCATTCGATCGCAACCCTCGACATCCACGAGCCCGCTGCACGGCGGCACAGCCGAGTGGTGTCAATCGATTCAGGCCCGAAGATCGTCGAGCTGGAATTTGCCGAGAACGGCGTGCAACTTACCTGCGCCGAGGCGGACGCACATGACCTCGACCAGCTCGAAAGCATCGTGCGTGCCTGGCTGGACCTGGATTCGGACCTCACGCACGTGCAACGGTATTTCGCCGCAGACGGCTTGCTCGGCCCACTGGTGAGGGCCCGGCCATGGTTGCGCCTGATCGGATACCTCAATGGCTTCGAGGCCGCAGCCACCACGATTCTTGGCCAGCAGGTAACCCTGGCGGCGGGCCGGACCTTTGGCGGACGCTTCGTTGGCGCCTACGGAAGCGACGGGCCTGGGGGCCTGCGCATCTTCCCGACACCCGAGGCGGTGGTTGCGCACGGCGTCGACATCCTGCGCGAAACCATTGGGCTCACCAAGTCCCGGGCGGCCACCTTGTTCGTGATGGCGGAAAGCTTCGCCGCCAAGAAGTTCGCAGGCACACCGGGCATCCCATTGGACCGCACCGAACTTCTGGCACTGCGCGGCGTCGGCCCCTGGACCGCAGACTACCTCCAGATGCGCGGCCGCAGCGATCCGGATGCATTCGTGCCCGGCGACCTGGTCGCGCGGCGGGCGCTGAACCGGATCACCGAACGCGAGGCAGCCAAGTTGGCGGAATCATGGGCACCATACCGGTCCTACGCCATGGTCCATCTTTGGGCTTCAGACCCGATGGCCCCGCTGCCGCCCGCTACCTCCAAGACGGCCGCACGAGCGGACCGGAGTAAACCCGGTCCTCGACCGGACTAGGCGCTGAGTGTCTCCGGGAAGATCTGCCCGATGGGCGACTTCTTTTCGGCCTGGAACTCGTCCTCGGCACGTCCGAACGCCCAGTAGGCGGACAGCGACATGGCCCTGCGGTCCACGCCGCGTTCGCCATTGAGGTAGGCACGCAACGACTTCATGGTTTCACGTTCGCCGTGGGCAAAGACCTGAATCGTTCCCTCGTGCCATGGCGCATCACGCACCACTGCCTCGAGCCGGGTGCCTTCCGGGGTGAAGTAGCCACCGCGGTGCAGCCAGTGGACGTTGACTCCTGCGGGCACGTCCAGCTGGACCTCGTCCTCGGGGCCAGATACCTCAAGGTAGATGTCCCCCACCATGTCCGGGGTCATGTCCTCGACGGCC
Source organism: Paeniglutamicibacter sp. (assembly GCF_046714615.1). NCBI lineage: Bacteria > Bacillati > Actinomycetota > Actinomycetes > Micrococcales > Micrococcaceae > Paeniglutamicibacter > Paeniglutamicibacter sp. The sequence continues at coordinate 50,208 of NZ_JBKKAP010000181.1, read as the reverse complement.
GCGGAAATCGCCGGAAGAGCGGTCTCGTCCCCGATGAGCAGGTGACGGTCGAATTCCGGGTCTGGCGTGTAGAGTCCGCCCGGGCTGGTGAAGCAGATCAGGTCACCCATCTTGGCGTTCTGGGCCCAGGGGCCTGCCAGGCCTTGGTCACCGTGGATGACGAAGTCGATCTGCACGGTTTGGGCTTCGAGATCCACGTGGCGCAGGGTGTAGGTGCGGCGAACCGGGAAATCTTCCGGAGCCAGCTGCTCGCGCAAGGCGTCAAGGTCAAACGGGGGCACCAGCCCCAGCTCGGGCTTGGCAAAAAGGATCTTGACGTAGCGGTCGGAGACTGCCTTGTCCTGGAAATCTACAAAGCCCGGTCCGCCAAAGGTCAGTCGCATCATGTGGGGACTCAGTCGCTCGCTCGCCAAAACCTCGAGGACTACCTGGGGCCGAACCGGACGTGCCGAACGTTGCGTACTCACTAATTACCACTTTCTTGGATTAGGGAAGGTAAACCTATCCTATTCGACGGAGCATCGACGAAGTCAATGCAGGTAACATTCACCCGACCCGATTCGTTTGAACAAACCACCGGGAATCCGCGAAAGTTGCCCCTCAATCCAGGTGTCGGTCCTGCCAACTGCGCATGATCCACCGTGATTCGACAGCCGTATCCAGCGTCACCACGCCAGTGTTGGCCAGGGGCGTCGGGCGCAGCAGGCCAAGGTCGAAGTTTGTGCTCCGCGAGGCAAGCCAGGTCACCAGCATCGCCGCGTGGCTGACCACGACTAGTTTCCCGGTCCCCGCGGCTCGGGCCTCCTCGATGACCGTGTTGAAGCGGTCCAGTGCGGTGTGCGCATCCTCGCCACCTGCAACCTTCGCGGCCAGGTCGCCGGAGAGCCAGCGGAAAAACACGTCGCGGTAGGCGAGCTGGGCTTCGGGGTCGTTGCGCATTTCCAGTTCCCCTGCGGAGATCTCGCTCAACCCCGCGTGCTCGGCCAGGACCAGGCCGCGCGATTCAGCCAGGGGCGTGGCGGTCATCTTGGCACGCAGCAACGGCGAGGAGTAAACCGCGTCGACGTCCTCGGCGCCGAGCCGTTCCACGAGTGCCCGCACCTGGGCGAGTCCGGTCTCGTCCAGCGGCGCACCGGGGGCCGCGGTGTCCAGCGCCTGCGCCACGTTCGAAGCGGTCTGCCCGTGGCGGATCAAGATGAGTCTCATTCATTAACTCTAAATCGTCTCCGGTGTTTTGGTACGATGAAACCAGCTTCACGAGATGCGCGCCAGCTTAGGGCTCCGACCCGGCGCACACACCAACCCCATGCTTCACGGGTGGTTCGGATGACGAAGCGGTCCTGGCAGCAGCCGCTGCCTCGGGGACAAGAGCACACGAAAGGCGCCACCCCTTGCGCGATCAGTCACGTTCGACAGACACCTGCAACTCGTTCCACTCCGGCCACCGCACCAATCCCCGTGCGATCAGGAGCCTGATGACCAGGCCTACCCTGTGGGCCCCGGCGGACGTCGAGGTTGCGATGTCCCCGACCCACGGACTGACGCTGCATGTCTTTGCCGGCGGAACCCACCACCAGGTGTTCGCCCACGACCTTCCGGACATTGCCCAGCTGCTGCGCATTGCGCCGCAACCGGCACCGGGGCTCTCGCTGGGCCGGGTGAATTTCCACAACAACGCGATCGCGCTTCCCGCGGACCCGCGACACAGTGCCGGGCTGCGCTACTTCTCGTTCAGCACCGAACCGCTCTCTGCCTGCAACTTCGACCGCGACGAGACATTGGCCCGGGACTTCGAGTCCCTGACGGGCGACCTGCAACTTTCCTAGGAGCCCGTGCGACGAACCTAGGCCTTGGGCCTAGGTTGGGTGCGGGCTCGTGGGTACGTTGCGGCTGCCGGAATTTCGTTCGTGCCAGGAACTGTAGGCGTCGCGGGGCTGGTATTCCATCGGCAGCCGGCGTTCGGTCCAGTCTTTCGCGGATTCTGCATAATGAGGTAGTCAGTTTGAGGTGCTCGAGGTCTTCGACGATGCGCGGTTCGTCGTCATCCCGCTGGGCAAGGAACATAGGGTGGGCGGGTCTGCAGCAATACGGCGAGCCCAAGCACATCGGTCTTGGGTGGGCAAGCATGTAATTGGTGGACCCGGTTGGATCCGCGGTGCCAAGTCTTGTGTGCGCTTCGCGAATGGCGAGAATCTCGCCGTCGCGGGCGATGACGCCCGCATACCGCCGCCCGCCTCGACGTTGGCACGGGCGAGTTCGAGGGGTTAAGAAAATCCGCCAATAGGCACCGATCGAGGCACCAATAATCTGCAAGTCAGCATAATTAAGCGCCGGTCAGACGTCATTAAGAAGCAAGCAGGCACCATAGGTTTCCAAGACGCCCAAGGAACGCCATCCCAATCAAGATTGATCGAGTTTCCGCGATTCACAATGTCTCGGAAAGTCATCTCCGCGATCCGGGGCCCAGGGCACCTCCTATGCCGATCCTTCACCGCGACACGCGGTCACCAAAAAACCCGACAGTAAAACACTGTCATTTTCAGGACCCCCACGGCCCAGCCGCCCATGTAGCGGGCCCCTCGGAGTTAATGACTTAGGGCCAGGATCCAGGCACTCTATTGGCTCCGGCAAGTTGCGGTTCCTCACTCTTCCTCCCGTGTGATCGATAAAGTGCTCACGAAATGCGTCCGGCCGTGTGGCCCGCGGCCACCGAATGGGAGCGGTTTGTGCTTTCGGCTATCCACACCTCGATGTGATGCTCCATGGTTTGAAGCGCTTCATCCAGTTTGCCCAGCAATATCTGCGTTTCGCCCTCGGTGATCACCAGAGGCGGTGAAATAATCGTCGCGTTGTTTAGCGGCGCGATCCCTGCGGGGTAAACGATGAGGCTTTGTGCGAGACATTGTTCGACGAATACGTTCGCCGCATTGTGTCTGGGATCTGGGGCCTGCTTGGTCTCGGGGTTGATGACAAATTCGAACCCCCAAAGCAATCCGCGGCCGCGCACATCGGCCATGTGCCGGTAGCGGCGCGACAACGCTCTTAGACCCTCTTCCAGCTGTGCACCTCGATTTCTGACGTTTTCAAGGACGTCTTGGCGCTCCATAATGTCCAGAACGGCAATGCATGTGGCCGCTCCGACGGGATTCCCGGAAAAAGTGTGGCCAAACGGAGCACCACCGCTGCCTTCCCTTATCGCCTCCACCAAGTGTTCTCGCATGAGAATGGCTGCCACGGGAGAGTATCCCCCGCTCAGGCCCTTGCCTGTCATGAGAAGGTCAGGTACCACCCCATCGTGGGTGCTGGCAAACCAATCACCGGTCCGCCCTACCCCCGTGATGACCTCGTCCATGAGGAACAAGACGTCCAATCGGTCACAGATCTCCCGCAGGCGCGCGAGGTATCCCGCCGGCGGCACTAGGACACCGCCGGCGGCGCCGACGATCGGCTCCACGATGATGCCCGCGACCGTAGCAGGATCTTCCGCAAGGATTGCATCTTCGAAGGCCGCCGCGGCGCGCTCGGCATATTCGCCTTCGCTTTCGCCGGGGTGCCCGAATCGATAAGCGTAGGCCGGAGGGCCGACGGGAAAGGGATGCAACAGGGATCCATAGTCCGGGCGGCGCGCCTGGTGCCCTGACATGGACAAGGCTCCCATGGTCATGCCGTGGTAACTGATCCGCCGCCCGAGGACCTTCACCTTCTGGGGAGCACCCTTTTCGCGCCAGTGACTTACCGCCGCGCGAATGGCGAATTCGGTGGCTTCGGAGCCGCTACTGACGAAGAACGCCCAGTTGAGATCTCCTGGAGCCAGTTGCGTCAGTCGACGCGCAAGGTCCTCCGCGGGCTCGTTCGTGAACTGGGTTCGGTAGGTGAAGGCGACGCGCTCGGCCTGGTCTTGCATCGCGTCGGCGATTTCCTTGACACCGTGACCCATGCTGGCTGTCATGGCGCCGCTGGAACCGTCCAGATACTCACGCCCTTCTTCGTCATAGAGGAACACACCCCTACCGTGGGTGACCGTTGGATAGGTCTTATCGACTGTCTGCTTGAGCAGAGCGCTTGTAGTCATGGAGATTCCTTAGAACGTCTGGTCACCACGCAGGTAACGGGGGCTAGAGGGGCAGATCCGTGCGGTCCACGCCGATAACGCGATCACCCAGATAGAATCGAACGCCGTTTTGCGGACCGTGACCGCCGATGCCGCTGGTGCCCCAGAATGTTTGCTGGGATCCTTCCGCGAGGTCGGACATGAATGTTCCGTTGATGCGTACCTCGCCCGCACGGATCTTTCCAGCGATTCGGAGGGCACGGTCATGGTCAGCGCTGAAGACGAATGCGTCAAGGCCGCCGCCTACGGCGTTAGCATGGACCAGCGCCTCGGCCTCGGAGGCTACGGCGTGCACCGTGACCACCGGACCGAAGAGCTCCTCGGTCGCATCTTCGGCACGGCACCCGATTACCATTCCAGGTGCCATGAACCAGCCACCGAGCGCAGGCATGTCGGTGACCGTGATCTTCCGTCCACCTAAGGAAACGAGTCGGTCAAGGGACGCGCCAAGCTGAGTGAAGTGGCGTTCGAAGGCCAATGGTCCTACCTGCGTGTCCGGTTCCAGGCAGTGCCCGACGCGCAAGGAAGCGATACGTGTCCGCATGGCTTCGACGAAGTCGTCGTGGACGGATTCCATGACCAGGATCTTGCCCGGCGCTTCGCACCACTGGCCATTCAGCCGGGTCATCCCGTCCACGATGCTCGCAGCTGCGGCTTCGAGATCGGCGTCCTCAAGGACGATGGCTGGGTTGTTCGAGCCTAGTTCGAGTTGCATGGCGTTGAGGTTCGATGCCGCGGCAGCCGCGACAGTTCGGCCGGCGGACCCGCCGCCGGTGAAGGAGAGCACCTCGATGCGGGGGTCGCCGGTGAGCACAGCGCCGATGGATGAACTTCCGTGGACCAGCTGGAAAGCCGCTTCCGGATAGTTTCGGCGCTGCATTTCATCCACCAGGATCTCGGAGAAGAGTTGGCAACCGCCGGGTGCGTTCTCCGAGGGCTTGAGCAGCACCGGGCATCCGGCAGCCATGGCTGCCGCGACCTTGCCGATCACGGTGAAGGTCGGGGCGTTCCACGGTGCCACGATCAGTGCAGGGCCCAATGCCTTGCGCAGGAGGTAAACCGGGCGGTCGACGTCTCCCAGCGCGATCGAAGACCCCAGCTCCGCTGCATCCCGGGCGGCGCCGCGGATCCTGTCGCCAAACGATCCGGCGACCAGCCGCGCGGTATTGATGGGCGTGCCCGTATTGATTGAATCCTGGAAAGCGATCCTTTCAGCGATGGCCTCAACTCGGTCGGCCACTGCCAGCAGCAGTTCGACACGGTCCTCCAATGCAGTGTCCTCGAGCTGGCCGCCGTCATGCAGATCCCGGGCGGCCTGAAGGGCCCGTTCGACGTCCTCCAGCGAGGTGGCGCATTTGGGTTGCCGGGGCTCACCGGTATTCGGATCGGCAAGGTGGGCGTCTGTGGCCGACAGGTCGACCCACCGCCCGCCAATGCGCGAGCGTTGGGTGATGATTTCGGGTTGTACATCAATCATGGTTGCTGCCTCCTGGGTGAATGTCTATGGTTGGAATTCAATGACAGAGCGGATGGCCTGGGGCTCGCTCATGGCCGCGAAGCCGTCGTTGATCTGGTCGAACCGCCAGCGGGACGTCACCATGTCCGCCAGGCGCAGGGCGCCTGTGGCCCGATGGTTGGCAAATGCGGCAATGTCGCGTGAGGGCTGGCTGGAGCCCATGTAGGCACCGGTGATTTTCCGGTCACCTTCGATCAGTGCCGCTGCGTCGAGTTGGATTTGGCTTCCGGGGCGTTCTAGTCCCAGGATCGTGGCGGTTCCGCCGGGCCCCAGGATGCTGAAGGCCATCCCCGCGGTGGTCGGCGAACCGACGGCCTCGAAGCTCTTGTCGACGCCCCCGGGACATATTTCCTGCACGTCCGAGACCAAGCGCTCGGAGGAGAGGATGGTGTCGGTGGCCCCGAAGGCCCGTGCCCTTTCGAGTTTCTCGCGGTGCACGTCGATCGCGATGATTTTTCGGGCCCCCGCAATGCGGGCGGCTTGGATGGCTGCGACTCCGATGCCGCCGCAGCCGATGACGGCCACGGTGTCCAGGGCGGAGACCTGGGCCCCGTGGACGACGGCGCCAAAGCCAGTTGAAATGGCGCAGCCCATCAGGCAGGCCTCCGCCGCCGGGATGCCTGCATCCACGGGGATGGCGGCATTGGCGTTGATGACGAATTGTTCCGCGAAGGCCCCGATGGAGCCCAGGCTGTTCACTGGCTTGCCCGAGGAATCAACCAGCTTCGCGGCATTGCGCTCACGCAGCCGTGCGGTGTCCAGGCACAGCGTTGGCATGCCCTTGATGCACTGCGCGCAGGCACCACAGGACGGCGTGATAGTGGCTACGACGCGTTCACCCAAACGGTGCTCTAGCTTCGCGTCGCCCACCGCCACGATCTCGCCCACTGCCTCATGCCCCAGGACTGCCGGCAACCCGATGGGCTGGCTCCCGGTGATGTAATGCAGGTCGCTGTGGCACAGCCCGGCGGCCAGGGTGCGGATCGCGACTTCCCCGGGTTGCGGGTCATCCAGGTAAAGTTCCTCGATGCCCAGGCCGGCACCGGCTTCGCGCAGGACTGCGGCGCGGATGGGGGTCCGTCCCATGGGTGGTTCTCGCTTTCGGAGGTTTGGAAGATGAATGGTGGTGCCCCACGTCAGGGCCGTCCCGTTTTGGTGCGACCCCGTGATGGATTGGGTGGACCTCGGCCCGACGCGGCTCAGGAACCGACTGTCGCGGCCATCCGCAGCTGGGCTATCTTGGCCTGCGCATTGATGCCGATCCATCCGGTGGTGCTGTTCTGCGGGTCGGTGATCTTGTAGAGGGTCGCTCCGCGCGCCGGATTTTCGAATTCCACATCCAGGAACCCCTCGCGACTCACGGTGCCCAGCACCTGGATCTTCCGTCCTGCCACATCGGTCCAGAAGTAGGGGAGCTCCGTCGGCGCGGGGACCTGGCCGGCAAACACCTCGGCCAGCCGGGAGCCCTGCTCGACGGCGGCACTCCAGCTTTCGGTGCGTGCCAGGGTGCCGTCGGGGAACTGGCGGGTGACCACATCGCCGGCAGCGAAGATGTTATCGGCGGGCTGGTCGCCGACCAGTACCCGGCCCTCGTCGTCGCAGACCAGCGCACCGTTGCGCAGCAACCCGCTCGCCTCGAGCCAGCCAACGGCTGGACGGACTCCCACGGCGCTGACGAGCACATCCACTGCAACCGGCTCGGCACCCGCCAGCTGCACCGTCCAATTCCCCGGTCCGCCCGTGATTGCCGTGATGTCGACGTTCCAGCGGCTTTCAACCCCGAGATCGTCCAGCCACCGGGCGATCTCGGTTCCCAGGTGGCCAGCCAGCAAGCGCTCCAGCGGCCTGTCGGACTTGTCCAGCAGCACGACCTCGGCACCGCGGTTTCGCAAGGAGGTGGCAAGTTCGGCGCCGATGGCCCCGGCACCGATGATCCCCACCTTGCCGCCGGCATCCGCAGCGGCCCGGATCTTGTCTGCGTCCCCAGCACTGCGCAGGCCCAACACGTCGCTTGGCTCGAACGGCAGGTGGATCGACTGTGCCCCTGTGGCGATCACCAGCGTTCCGTAACTGATGACGCGCTCGTCGGAGCTGCCGTCCTCCATCACCGTGACAGTGGATACTGCGTGGTCCACCCCAATGGCCCGAGCTACCGTCAGAGAGATCGACTGATCCCATTCGACGCCGATTTCAGTGTCCTCGGGGTCTGCGAAGTAGTTCTTTGACAGGGGCGGACGCTCGTATGGCATCCGCGGGTCGGCATCCAGCACCAGGATCTCGCCCATGTAGCCCATTTCCAGCAGCCGGGAGGTGAGGGCCTCGGCTGCTACCGAGGCGCCCACGACGACTAATCCGTAGTGGTTTTTCACGCCGCTTCTCCAACCTCGCGCAACTTGATGGCACGTTCGGGACAGTTCTTGATTGCCTTGCGCACGCGCTCCTCCTCATGAGATCCTTCGCGCCCCTCGAGCACGTGCCCGTAGCCCTCCTCGTCTATGGTGAAGGTTTCTGGGGCCAGCGCGAAGCACCGGGCGTGACCCTGGCAGCGGGCCAAGTCAACGTAAAGTTCCTGCGTCATGGTCCCTAGTCCTTTCCGACACGGACGGTCAGTGGGCCGACGCCGTGCCAAGCCTCTCCGCCGTCGACTTCGAAGTGCTCGATGCCCTTGAGGAACTCCTCCAGGGCCACGATGATTTCCTTGCGACCAAGGTTGGAGCCCAGGCAACGGTGGATGCCGCCGCCGAAGGCCAGGTGGCGGTTATCTTCGCGGTCGATCTGGATCTCGTTGGGATTCTCGAAGACCTCAGGATCGCGGTTGGCGGCACCGAAGACCAAGGCAACACGTTCGCCTGCCTTGATCTCTTGGCCCGACACAACGGTGTCCTTCATACACGTCCGGGCCATGGCTTGCACTGGGGAGAGGGTACGTAGGAATTCCTCGGTGGCGGTGGGGATCATCTCCGGGTTCTCGCGCAGCTGCTGCTGTGCCACCGGATTCTGCGCCAGGTACCACAGCGCCGAGCGAATGCCCCACGCGGTGGTGTCGAGTCCGGCCAAGAACAGCAGATAGCAATAGGAGAGTTGTTCGTCGCGGGTCAGTTCGCGCCCGTCGACCCGCGCCTCGATGATCTTTTGCACCAGGTCGTCGTGGTGGCCGGCATCGGCTAGTCGGGCGTCAATGAGCTTGTCGAAATAGTCCATCAACTCAGCACTGGCTGCGTTGGCCACCTCCGGCTTCGAGGTGCGTTCGTAAATGATCTCGTCGATCCAGCGGTCGAAGATCGGCCAGTCAGCTTCCGGGTACCCGGCCAGTCGGCCGAAGATGATCGTTGGCATGGGGCGGGCGAAGACCGCGGACACATCCGCCACCCCGCCATTCTTGGCCGCGGTCTCGCGCACTTCGGCCACCAGTTGCGCGGCGGTTTCACGCATACCAGGTTCCAGCTTGGCGATCTTCATGGGCGTGAAAAGTGGCAACAGGATGGCCCGGTAGGCCTGGTGGTTTGGCGGATCGATGTCGATGGGGATCAGCGGCATGTCAGTGCCGAAGGAGGGAAGCAGCATGGAAGGGCCCACCGCGAAGGTTTCAGGGTCCTGCTCAGCGGCGAAAATGTCCTCACTCTTGGCGATGTACTTGAACCCTCCGTACTTGGAGCTGTGTCCTACCGGGCACTTGTCGAGCATGACTTCGTAGTCCTCGAAGATGTTATCCAGGGCCTTGCCGTGGAAGTCGAAGTCCTGGAGCTTGTCTGTGGTTGCCATGATCAGTTCCTTTCTCGAACGCGTCCGGCGCGTTTTACTAAGTCGGTAAAGAGGGCCAGGTTCTGTCGTGAAACCTGGTAGAGGTGCTCGGGGTGCCACTGCACGGCGATGATCCCCTTGCTGCTGTCTTCGAAGGCTTCGACGATGTCCCCGGCAAAGGCGACGGGGGTCAGCCCTTCCCCGAGGCGTTCGATGGCCTGGTGGTGGTAGCTGTTGACGTCCATGCTGGTGTCACCGATGATTTCAGCCAGCGCGGAGCCGTCGACCACGTCAACGGAGTGCAGTGGCTCGTCGGAAGCGATGGTCTGCCAGTGGTCGTCGATGTGCAGCTGCAGGCTTCCACCGCGCAGCACATTGATCAGTTGCAGTCCGCGGCAGATCGCCAGAATCGGAATGCCGTGCTTCTCTGCCTGTTCAACGATGGCAACCTCATAGGCATCGCGGATACGGCTGACCCCGTAGGTGCTCTCGAGCGGTGCCTCGCCATAGAGCTCCGGCGACAGGTCACCGCCTCCACTGAGCACAATCCCGTCGATTCCGGCCAGCAGATCCTCGGGAATCGTTTCGGTGGACGGCAACAGGACCGCCCGCCCCCCGGCTGCGACCACGGATTCGGCGTATTCATAGACTTGAAGCACCGAGTCCCTGGGGCCAAAGGCGGAGTCCGCGACCTGACGTGGAACAGATATCCCGATCAACGGAGAGTACATCAGTACACCGTCCATCCGCCGTCGACGAAGAGCGTGGAGCCGGTGACCCAGCTGGCCTCGTCCGAGGCCAGGAAGGCCACGCCGTTGGCCACGTCCTCGGGTTCGCCAATGCGTCCGAGAGGGGTGCGGTCCAGCAGGAACTTTTGGACCTCTTCATCCTTTAGCGCCTCGGCGGTGAAGGGGGTGCGGATATAGCCGGGGGCCACCGCATTGACGCGGATATTCGAGGATGCCAGGTCCACCGCGAGGGCCCGGGTCAGTTGCAGCAGCGCACCCTTGGAGGCGTTGTAGTGGATCTGCGGATGTCCACTGGAGGAGATCACGATGTGCGCTTCGACCGAGGTGATGTTGACGATCGCACGGGTGTGCTTAACATTCCCGGCCCGCAGCAGCGGGGCCGCCTCGCGGGACACCAGGAACGGGCCGGTGGAGTTCACGGCGAACACCTGGTCCCATTCCTCGCGGGAGAGCTCGTCGAAGGTGCCGAACTTGACGATGCCCGCATTGTTGACAAGTACGTCGAGCCGTCCGAATTCCTGGGCCACCTCGGCCATCGCGTTGCGCGTGGAGTCCTCGTCCGCCACGTCGCATTCGATCCGCAGCACATTCGGGTTGTCCCCGAAGACCTCGTCCAGTGCCTTGGTGTTCAAATCCAGGGCGGCCAGCTTGGCTCCCTGCTCCAGAAGCTTTTCGGCGATGGCCCGGCCGTTGCCGGAGGCGGCGCCTGTCACTGCCGCGTATCGCGAGTCAAAACGAGCCATTCTCGTTCTCCGTTCAAAGTGGGGTGGAAGACTTGGAAGTGGTCGGTTGTTAGATGTGTTCCAGGTAGCGCGCGACTTCCCAGTCGGTGACCGCTACCTGTGCCTGGTGAACTTCCCAGCGCCGGGTTTCGGCGAAGTGCCGCACGAAGTTTTCGCCCAGGTATTCTTTGGCCACGGCGCTGTCCTCCAGGAGTTCGCTGGCCTTTTCCAGGGTGTTGGGTAGGCGAAGGGAGGCATCCAGGTCCAGCGCGTAGGCGTTGCCCTGTACCGCAGGCGGTGGCGTGAGGCTGTTTTCGATGCCGGCCAGGCCGCTGGCGATGTTTGCGGCAATGACAAGGTAGGGGTTGGCGTCCGCGCCTGCGACCCGGTTTTCGATTCGGGCGGAACGGCCGTTGGCCGGGATGGACCGCATAGCGACGGTGCGATTGTCCAAGCCCCACGTGGCGTTGGAGCCCGCCCACTGGCCTCCTTCGACCCGCTTGTACGAGTTGATCGTCGGTAGGTACAGTGCGCTGAGCTCTTTGGCGTTGTGCACCAGACCCGCCATATAGGCCATTCCCAGCTCACTCAATTCCCTGCTGTTGTCCGCGTTAGCGAACAGCGAACTGCCGTCGGCCACCGAATTCAGGGATTGGTGCAGATGTCCCGAGCTTCCGGCGTCCTTGCCGTTGACCTTGGCCATGAAGGTTGCGGTGTAACCGTGGCGCGTGGCGATTTCCTTCACCGCGTGCTTGAGCACCAAGGCACTGTCCGCCGCCTCCAGCGCGTTACCGTAATGGATGTTGACTTCGAACTGCCCGGCGCCGTTCTCGGAGTTGCTGGCCTCGATGAACACGCCGACCTCGGCGAGCTTGTCGCGGATCTCCCCGATGATGAATTCGGTTCCGGTATCGCGGTAAACGCTGTAGGTGTGCGAACCCTCGCTGATGGGGGCCAGATCGCGGTATTGCCTCCGTGCGAGGTCCCGGGCAGTGCCCTCGTAGAGGTAGAACTCGAATTCGTAGGCACAAATGGGGTCGTACCCCAAGGAGTTTGCACGGTCCAGGACCCTGCGCAGGACACTTCGTGGCGCGATGTCAAGCATCTCGCCGGCGGGGGTGAGGACGTCGCAGATGACCGCCGCGGTGCCTGGTTCACTCGGCACCGTGTGGAGCGTCGAGAGGTCCGGGCGGAGGTTCACATCGGGATAACCCGTATGCCAGCCCGTGAAAGTCACCGACTTGACCGGCTCATCCTGGATGTCCCAGCCGAAGATGATGTCGCAAATATTGGTGCCGGCCGCGGCGACAGCTTCAACAAAGTATCTGGCCATGATGCGCTTGCCTCGCCACAAGCCGTCGATGTCGGGAGCCCCCACCTTGACGACCTTGATGCCGTTTTCGGTGAAGAACGTCTCCAAGTCCGTTGCGGGATCGTATCCCCGGACGCCTTTGTTCATCATGCCTGACTCCGAATACTTTGTGATGGTTGTCATGCGGATCACATTATCGATCGATGGGGAGGGGGTTGTGTGCGTTTTGCACTGCGCACATGCGCGAAGCGTGCAATGCGCCCTCTGATCTCAACGTTTTCCCGCTTGACAAGTGTCTGTGTGATTTCTCAGTGATACTTGATGCTTGGACACGGGCCCGCTGCCCGTCACTTCCCGCTCGATGGGGCCGAGCCTGGTGATTTTTCGGGTTCCGTGAACATGCGCCGTGCACTGCCGGGCATGGGCGAACCCTTGTCCGGCAGTGCACGGCGCATTCGGAATCAATATTGCCTTTTCGAGGAGATGACTGACCAGACCCCCCACTATGTTTCGCGCGGGTACCCGGTGAAGGCACTCAGCGGGCGTTGGTCTGCTGCGGCTGGAGCTCCAGGTTCTCCTCGTCATAGAGCGTACCGATGCGCCCATACTTGGCGGGTGAAGCCTTGCGAAGGTATAGCGCGTAGAAGAACCCGGCGAACGCGACAACGGCAACATAGACGGGGATCAAGATGACGATCATCTCTTCCGACCCGGCCAGGAAAGGCAGGTTGCGGATCAGCAGGACGATCACCACCAGCTGCGCGAGCGCACCGATCAGTGGTGCCACCAAGGTCTTCCAATAGTCTCCGACGGTATGCCTGCCGATCCGGTTGAAGTAGGCGATGACGGCAATGGATACCAGAGCCTGGACCAGGATGATGCTCAACGTGCAAAAGATCGGCAGCCATCCACCAAGGTGGATCAGCGGATCCGCACCGATCGCCGCGAAGACCAAAACCACGACGATTGCTACCACGGCCTGCAGTCCATTGGCCATGTAGGGGGACTTATGCACCGGGTGGGTGCGCCCGAGGCGCTGGGGCAGGATGCCGTCTCGGCCCATCGAGAAGATGTAGCGCGCCGCGTTGTTAAAGAAAGCGAACGAGCATGCAAAGAAGCCCGTGACCACCAGGAAGTCCATCGCCACCCTCATGAACGGCCAGGTGTACATGTCAGCAAGCACGAAGAAGTACTCGTCGACCAGGGTATTGGCCTGATCCACGGAACTGCTGCCGAATCCCACCAGCGCTGCGTAGGCGGCGAAGGTGTAGAAAACCCCCAGCGTGATGACGGCGATGTAGGTTGCCCGGGGAACGCTCTTCTTGGGGTCGGTGGTTTCCTCACCGTAGATCGCAGTCGTCTCAAAACCGATCCATGACCAGAAAGCGAAGAAGAAGCCGATGCCGACCGCAGGTGCGGAGGCCCAGCCCGCTGGGTTGAACACCTCCGGCATTTGCCCTTCGGCGCCACCGCGCAGGATGGTCACCGAGGCGACGATAAAGACCACCAGCAATTCCAGCACCAGAGCGATGCCCAGGACGCGTCCTGCGACGGTCACCTGGAAGTAGGCGATGCAATACATCAGGATCAGCGACAGCACGCTGCACACCCACCATGGCACCTCGAGCTGCAGGTAGGTGGAAAGCATGTGGGAGGCGAAGAACCCAAACCCGCCTTGGATGGCCGCGGCAATCATGGAATAGCCGACCATGACGGTCATTCCGGCCCCCAGGCCGATGGGCCTCCCCAAGCCCTGGGTGGTGAAATTGTAGAAAGCGCCGCTGGCCGTAATCCGTTTGGCCATCTGGGCGAACCCGATGGAGAAGACCAAAAGGATCAGGGTGGCCGTCAGGTACGTCAGGGCAGTCGCCATCCCACCGCCAAACGCTATCGACATGGGAATGTATGTCGAGGCCACCACCAGCGGAGCGGCTGCGGCAGTCACCATGAGCACGATGGTGAAGAACTTAATGGAGCCCTTCAGCAGGTCGGTGGATTCCTCACCGGTGCCCGGACCCTGAAGTGTTTGTCTTTTCGTTGACATGTTCGTCTCTTCCTTGGAACGAGTGTCCCAGCCGGCCCGCCGTGACAAGTCGTCGGGTGCCGGGGTGTTGGCCCGCGAATAAAGGCGGGGTTGGGCCAAGTAAACCGGCAGCCATGCCACCCGGCGCGGTGCAATCATCACATAGCAGGACATAAGAATATGGTTATTGCACTTTCCGCCCGCGCCCAGGGGGAAAGCACAGGCAACGACCATGTGCTTTTTGACCATGCCAGATCCCCCCATAGTGCCAATCGCACGACCTCCCGTCACGGGGCGCCCCTATCGTTAAGCCGAAGTACAGGGGCCGGAGCATCCGCGCAGGCACCGCCACGGCCGAAATCCACGGGAGAAATCGAATGGCTACGGAAACAATCAGCGTCTGGAACCCGGCGACCGAAGAACACATCACCGACGTACGCTCATTCACCGCCGATGATGTTTACGACGCCATCGGCGCCGCCGTCACCGCCCAGCGGAAATGGATGAAGCTGCCCATGGCCCAGCGCCAGCAGTTCCTCAACGATATTGCAGACACCGTCCTGGTCCATCGCGACGAACTGGCACGTTTGGAATCCACCGACGTCGGCAAGCCCATCCATGCGGCCACCGCCGAGGTCGAGGGCGTCGCAGCCTGCTTCCGGTACTACGCCGGCGCCTTGGACAAGGTCCACGGGGATGCCATCACCTTGGACGACGGAATCAGCCTGACCTTCCATGAGCCGATCGGGGTCATCGGGGTCATCACCCCGTGGAACTTCCCACTGCCCATCGCCTCGTGGAATATCGCCCCGGCATTGGCCGCCGGCAACGCGGTGATCGTCAAGCCGGCGAGCATGACCCCCCTGTCAACCACCCGCCTGGGTGAACTGATCGCCGGGATCAGCCCGGTCAAGGGCCTCTTCCAAGTAGTCACCGGCTCCGGGTCCATCGCCGGCGGCGCACTCATTGACGATCCGCGGGTGGGAAAGATCAGCTTCACCGGGTCCACCGAGGTCGGACAGTCCATCCTGCGGTCCAGTGCCACCACCATGAAACGCGTGACCTTGGAGCTCGGCGGAAAATCCGCAAATCTCGTCTTCGAAGACGCCGATGTGAAGGCGGCCGCGCAGGCAGCCCCGGGGGCTGTCTTCGATAATTCGGGCCAGGACTGCTGCGCACGCAGTCGCATCCTGGTCCAGCGTTCGGTCCTTGGCGAATTCGTCGGAGAGTTCATCGAGGCAACCCGCGCCCTGAAGCTGGGCGATCCCAACTCGCCGGACACCGATTTGGGCCCGCTGGTCTCCGCCGAACACCACCGGGCCGTCTCCGAATTCCTCACCGAAGACCAGCACTACCTTTACCGCGGCGAAACCCCGGATGCCCCCGGCCATTGGCTGGCCCCTCAGATCATCCTCGACGAGACCGGGAAATCCCGGGCTGCCGTGGATGAGATTTTCGGACCGGTCGCGGTGATCATTCCCTTCGACACCGAGGATGATGCCGTCAGGATCGCCAATGACTCCATCTACGGGTTGAGCGGTTCCATCTGGAGCCGGGATGTGGCCCGTGCCCTTCGCGTCTCGCGCCAGGTGCAAAGCGGAACACTATCGGTGAATTCCAATTCTTCGATCCGGGTTCAGACGCCCTTCGGCGGATTCAAGCAATCGGGAATGGGCCGGGAACTGGGGCTCGAGGGTCTGCTCGGGTACACGGAACTAAAGACCGTCTTCGTCAAGACCGAGGAGTAAGAGATGACCATCATGCAAACGTCGCACGACTCCACCGGAGCACTCCCCATGGACAACGCCCTGGTTTCCGGGGCCGACCTGACCATCCTCTACGGAAGCCAGACCGGAAACGCCGAATTCCTCGCCCACCAAATCTTCGAAAAAGCCGAAACTGCCGGCCTGCTGGCGGAGATCCAAACCCTGAACGAGGCGCTGGATAACCACCAATTGATCTGGAAGCGTCTATTGATCGTGACCTCTACCCACGACAATGGCCACATGCCCGACAATTCCAATGCCTTCTGGCAATGGTTGCAGCAGGCACCGGAAAACGTCTACGAGGGGCTGCCCTACGCGGTGCTGACCATCGGCGATACGATGTATGAGGATTTCTGCAAGGCAGGCCAAGACCTGGACCAACGGTTTGCGGAACTGGGTGCCATTCCCATCGCCACACGCCTCGAATGCGATGTCGATTTCGATATGACCTCGACAAGGTGGATCAAGGAATTCCTGGCCAGCGCTCCGGACGCGGGCCCGTGGCAACCCGCTCGTTCGTTCACGCCCGGACACGCCGATCCCGAAGCCTACGGCACCGAAGCCGAGCCTGTCTGCAATGCAGTCGTCACCGCCGCCCGGCAGTTGACAGGCGCCGGATCGTCCAAGCGGGTCATCCATTATGAGCTGCGCGTCGATGGAGCCTTCGCCTACAAATGCGGCGATTCCCTTGATATTTTTCCCGCCAACCCCGAAACCTTGGTTTCTCAGTGGCTGGAACACTTCCCCGCGGCGGAGCCCGTGTCCCTCGATGGCCGCATGCGCTCCTTGACCGAAGTATTGCGCAACCATCTCGAGCTGCGCCTGCCCCATTTGGGTCTCATCAAAGCACTGGCCGGCCACTGTGCCGAATCAACCTCGGCCCGGGAAGCCATGGCTCTGCTCGAATCCGGAAACCGCCAAGGGATGGATACATGGCTGTGGGGCCGCGATGTCTTGGACGTGGTCAAGGAATTCGGTGTCGGTGCGCAGGACCTCCAGTTGGTCATCGATACCCTGCGTCCCCTCCAGCGACGTTCCTATTCGATTGCTTCCAGTCCGCGGAGGGACGGGAACCTGGTCCACCTGACCGTTTCTTCCGTGTCCTACGAGCGCGCAGGACGCAGCCACGTCGGTGTCGGTACCAACTTCCTGGAACGTGCAGCCGCAACTGGCGAGAATCTGCGGATCCAGCGCATCGCCGCCCACGAATTCCAACTGCCGATGGACGATGCTCCGATAATCATGATCGGTCCCGGTGTAGGTGTGGCACCGTTCATCGGGTTTCTGCACGATATCGAAGAGGTGAAAGCCCCCAACAAGACATGGCTCTTCTTCGGTGACCGGCACCGCACGGACGACTGGCTCTACGAGGAACAAATGCGCCTGTGGCAGGAAAACGGCACCTTGAACGAGCTGGACCTGGCTTTTTCCCGAGACCAAGCGGACAAGCACTACGTCCAGGACGAACTGCTCAGCCGCGGCGAAGAGCTACTCGCGTGGATCAATACCGGCGCACACATCTACGTTTGCGGCGACAAAAACCGCATGGCCCGCGACGTGGAAAGTGCGCTCATCGATATCCTCTCCCCCGACGGCCAACGCGAACTTGGCACTGCGAGGCTCGAGGAGCTACGCGCCCGAGGCAGGTACACCAAGGACGTCTACTGATTCCCCGCATCCCGGACCGACTTCGTGCGAAGAGGTGGCCTTCCCCAGTTGAAGGCCACCTCTTCTTATGTTCGGTGGATGCCACGAATCAATCGCCCGGATAGGTCAGAGTTCGCTGCAGACCGTTGCGGACGCATTGTTCCTCACCGGTGCGACTCCGTGGTTGTCGCGCACTACCTCGACGAAATTGCCTATCAACGCGGCGGAAGATGCAGCGATCACCGGATCCAACGTCTCGACGTCATCGACCCCGTGCCCCTGTTGATCCACAGTTCCGTCCGAAGGGCTCGATATTGCCTGGATCCAGGTACGGTAGGTGGCCGGTGAGATTTCCGGATGGAACTGCACGCCCCAGCTCAGTCGGGACCGGAAGACCTGATTTGGGTATTTTTCCCCGCCTGCAAGCAGGGACGCTTGTGGCGGCAGTGAGGTGATGGCGTCGTAGTGCATCTCAGCCGCAAGAAAAGATTGTGGAAGCGATGCCAACAACGGATCAGTCGCAGCTGCATGAGTCTTTGTCAGCCGCGCGATTCCAGCTTCCAAGCCCCGGGAACCAATCCGGACCTCGCCGCCTAGCGCCGTGGCCATCAGCTGAGACCCGAGGCAGATGCCTAGCGTCGGGATATCGCCATCGTGGGCCTCACGAAGCAACTGCCGGATGGACTCCAGCCAAGGGTATTGAAGCGTATCGGCATCGCCCATGGAACCACCCATCACTACCAAGCCGTCGTAACCGGTGAGCGAGCTCGTGGCGGCAGATGGACCCGGAATGACGTTGATCGTTGCACCGCGATCCTGCATCCAGGGAATCAAGCGTTCCGGGCCGTCGAGGATATCTGGCTGGATGACCAGGATCCGCAATCTCTCGTCCTCGGAAGCTGCGGCAACGGATGTGGTCATGTTTCCTCCAGGATTATTCGCTTCATGAGTACGGCCGAAGGCCCACTCCCTCATCATCTTTCACGAATCCACATTGCCACTGGTGTGCGGCGTCCACTGTCGGTACTGTGGTCATGTTCGATATGCACATGTTCGACTGCACCACTCTGCGATGATTGGGTGATGCAGTTCACAACGTCAGGTGCGGTCCGGTTTCCCCGGGCGCCGTTTGGCTTCCCCCCAGGCCACGATGATCTAAAGCGAGACCGATACGTGCCACCGTTGTCACCCAGCCAGGACCTCCCAAACCGTCGTGCCACGGTGCTGTCCGAACTGGTCAGGCTGTTTGCTTCGGGCAAGGACCCCATGGGGCTGGCCGAGGCCGCGGTGGAATTGGTCGCCCGGGCGACGGGTGCACTCAGCGTATTCGTTTATTTCTGGGAACCGGACACGGAACGGCTGGTCTTACGGATCGTGACCCGTGCCGACAGCCACCTGGAGCTCGAGCACGTGCACATGCGCCTGGGCGAAGGCATCGCCGGATGGAGCGGACTACACCAGCGGCCCGTGGTCATCAACGAAAACATCCAGGATGATCCGCGATTTCTCGCCGTGGAGAGCGTCAGCGAAGACCAGTACAAGTCAGTGATCACCGTTCCCATTCACGATGAGGAGCAATTCTACGGAGTTTTCGCCATGTATGCGGACCAGCCGTTCGCCTTTGGTGATGACGAATTGGCGATTTCGGAAGAAGTCGGTTGGCTGTTGGCCAGCGGCCTAAAACGGGCAGAGAACGTACGTGATCTGGAAATTCAATCGGCCACCGCAAGGTTCCTTGTCGACCTCCCGGCCTCCGCGGCCTCATCCGGGACGTCCGCACTAAAGGAAAGCGCACACCGGGTTCTTTCATTGCTGGACGCTGATATGTGCATCATCGACTACGTTCCGTGGATCGGGATGGGCGCAGATCCGGTGATTATCGCCGAACGACCGCTGGGAGGTGATCAACCACGCATCCGGTTGACTCATTCAAAAAATGCGATCCGAGAACAGCACGAACGCTACGAGGTGAACCACGACCGCATTTCGGTGGCATTGGGATTCGGCACCTCCCGCGGAGTGCTTACCTGTTACCGCGTACGCCGGTTCAGCCCGACCGAGGTCGATAGGTTGCACATCTTGGCCACCCAGATTGGCGTGCTGCTCGAAACCGTCGCCACCGGATCCATCGGAGCCGCCAATATGGTCCGAATCCTGATTTCCCGGGACAGTGATGAGATCGCGGGCAGCCTTCGCCGCATCGGGTGGCGGGGCACTTCCTTCCATCCCATACTCATCCAGTTGCAACAGGCCGGCGTGGATAATGAAACCCTGTCGCGTGAAATCAGGGACTCGATTGCCAGCGACCTCGGCGCGGAATTTCCCACCATGGGTTCGGATACCCGGCTTCTGGTAGTGGCCCCTGCCGGTTCAAAGGCCCAGTCGGATGCTTCGCTGGAAACCGTGAGGACCTGGCTGAAGAAGTTAACATCGAAGATTGACCTCGCAATCGTGGTCGGCATCGGCGATAGCACCACCCAAAGCCAAGACATCTCCAGCGCAATCCGCCAGGCGCGCGACGCCCTGACATGGGCGCAATTCATTGCACCCACCGGACGAGTGACCATAGTGGAATATCGCGACATAAAAAGCGTTCTTGGGTTGCCGGCATTGGTCGGCGAATTGGCCCCGACCTTATCGACTCTGCGGTACCACCTGGCCGAACTACACCGCTACGATCAGGTCCACGGAACCCAGTTGCTGGAAACGTTGGAGTCGTATGCAGCCAACGGAGGCGCTGCCGCCGACACCGCACAAAGCCTGTACATCCACCGCAACACCATTCGCCAGCGGTTGGCTAGGATCGAACAGATACTGGGCACCAGGCTCCCCGACATCGGGGACTGGACCATCATCATGTTGGCGAGCCGGCTGATCCGATCCGGCTCCAAGGGATAGCCGCCGCCTTGGGAGTGGGGACTGGAAAGCCCCTGCGTGGGGACATGCCGTTTCGATGCTTGTGCTCCGGACCATGGCAACGCATGGCGCAGGAGAGACCAAGGCTCATCGCATTGTGGCATTTCGACGCGTTGTCAGTTGAGTCCCGGCAAAACGGCCATGCCTGACAGCGGTTGCCCCCTACGCCCGGAGAGATAAACCGTTAGCGGAAGATCGGGTCGGCGGCGTAGCGCGCCAGCGCTTCCCTGTTCCCCGGGCTCAGCCGCAGCAAGCGCTGCTCGTCAACCGAGAAAAAGGCCAGGGTGGTGGCGGCGCGAACACACACCCCGCCGTCCACCGGGTCGTGGAACTCGTAGCTGATGTCGAAGCTCGCGCCCTTGATGGTGCTGATCCACAGATCCACGTGGGCAGGGACGTTGCGGTAATCCAGCGGCTTGAGGTAGCGGACCCGGTGCTCGACGACCAGGATCTGCGTGTTTTCGGGGACCGTGGAGAACAGGTCGACCTGGGGCATGATGCCGGGCTTGCCGGTGCCGCCGGGCACCCCGAAGCCGGCGATGCGCGCCTCTTCCATCATGCGGACCAGGTTCACGTTGTTGATGTGCCCGTACGCGTCCATGTCTCCCCAGCGCATGGGGACCTCGACGCGGATCTTGTGTTCGGACATTCAGTCGATCCGTGCCGGGTCGTCGGGGCTGATGATGCCCAGATCCTGCAGCTTCCCGGCAATGCGCGACCCGTCCGGCTCGTAGACCCAGGGCACCCCGGGGGTGGAGTTCAGGATCCCGTGGCTGCGGCCACCGGCCAGCACCGCCTCGGACGGGGACAGCTGGCGGATGACGATGGCCGCCACATGGTGGGGGAAGCGCCTGGCGAATTCGGCGTAGAGGTAGGGGTCGTGCTGGCCGTCGTCCCCGATCAACAGCCACTTCATGTTCGGGAACTCGGCCGCGAGGCGGCGCAGCTGGTCGGCCTTGTGCTGCATCCCGGAACGGAACCAGCCGCCCTCGGTGGCGCCCCAGTCGGTCAGCAGCAGGGGGCCCTGCGGGTAGAGGTTGCGCGAGAGGAACCGGGTGAGCGTCTGGGCCACGTTCCAGGCGCCGGTGGAAAGGTAGAAGGTGGGGGCGCCGGGCTTGTCGCGCATCAGCCGCTCCATCATGACCGGCATCCCCGGGGTGGCCAGGCGGGCGTGCTCGGAGAGCACAAAGGAATTCCAGGCAGCCAGGAGCGGGCGCGGAAGCGCGGTGACTACGACCGTGTCGTCCACGTCCGAGAGCACCCCGAAATCCTGTGTCCCGTCAACCACCACTATCGGGGCGGTGACGGCGGACCCGCCCCGGGGGTGCAGGCTGATCTGGTTCCACCCCGGCCCCAGCGTCGCCGCCACTCGGACATCGAGCACTCCCCCGCGGTCGGCCTGAACTTCGAAGCGTTCGCCGTTGATGTGGACCTCGACCTCGCCGTGGGGCAGGATCGGGGACATGAAGTTCCGCCAGCCGCGCACCCCGTCGGCAATGACCTTCGCCAGGTGGCGCCCGTCCTCGAAGGCGCCGGGCTTGGCCAGCACCACCCGGGCAAAGATGCGCACCCAGCCATTCTCGGGATCGGAGAGCCCGTAGCCGGTGTAGGGCAGCACGGTGGGGATCATCCCACGTTCGCGGGCCCGCTCGGCGCGCAGCTCGTAGACGCGATCCTCGAAGCGTGCAGCAATGTGCCGGGCACGTTCGGATCCAGTTTCCTTGACCATGATGCCCAGTCTTTCACGAGCCGGTGGCATGCGGTGGATCAAAAGGATGACGCGCCGTCAAGGGGTGAAAATGGGCAGCTTCTGCCGTCACACTAGTATTTTTCTACGATTCGTAGAACTATGGGGACATGATGTTCAACCATGATGCAGATCAACCCGTGCTGATGCTAACCGAAGAGCAGTCCTGGAGCCTGCTCGAGAGGACTGCCCACGGCCGCTTGGCCACGGCGGTGGGCGGCACCATCGATATCTTCCCGGTGAACTTTGGCCTGCTGGACAAGAGCGTCTATCTCCGCACAGGGCCGGGCGAAAAGCTTGCGGCCCTCACGGTGCACGATGCTGTCGCGTTCGAGGCCGACGGCATCCTCTCCGACGAGGCGTGGTCGGTGGTCGTGCACGGCAAAGCGCACCAGCTGCAGACCAGCGCCGACATCGAGGTGGCCCGCAGCTCCGGGGTAACCCCTTGGATCCCCACCCAGAAGGAAACCTGGGTGAAGATCGAGGTCACCAACATTTCAGGTCGACACTTCGTACTCGGCGCGCAGCCCGAAAGCTACTGATCAGCCCTACTTGTAGTCGTAGAATCCGGCGCCGGACTTTCGGCCCAGCTTGCCCTCGGCGACCAGGGCAGCAACACGCTTGTTGGGGGTGTCCTCGGCCGCACCGGTCTCCGCGTAGGTGGCCTGGGCAATGAAGTCGATGACATCCAGGCCCACCATGTCCATCAGCGCAAACGGGCCCATCGGGTGGCCAAGCGCGGTGCGGGCGGTGGTGTCGATGTCTTCGATGCTGGCGATCCCCTCATCGGCCAGGAAGAGCGCCTCGCGCTGGACCGCGCCCATCAGGCGGTTGGCGATGAAGCCGGGGATCTCGCGATTGATCAGCACCGGTTCCTTGCCCAGGCGCCGGGCCAGTTCCATGGTGGTTTCCACCGTCGCATCGTTGGTTTCCTCGTGGCGCACCACCTCCACGCACTTCATGACCAGGGCCGGGTTGAAGAAGTGCATGTTGCAGACCTGCGCGGGCCGGCCGGTGGCCGCGGCGACCTTGGAGGAGCCGAGCGTCGAGGAGTTGGTGGCCAGGATGGCGTGGGCCGGCGCCAGCACGCCAAGCTTCTCGAAGATCGCCGTCTTGATCTCCAGGCGCTCGGTGGCGGCCTCGATGATGAAGTCGGCGTTGGCCGCGGCGGTGTCCAGGTCGGTGCTGTAGATCAGGGAGTCCAAGGCAGCGGTGGCAGCGGCCTGCTCCAGTTTGCCCTTGGCCACCCGCGAGGCGGCCCAGCCCTGGAGTTCGGTGCGCGCCGCAGCCAGGCCGTCCTCGGAAATGTCCTGGATGGTCGTGGCATATCCGGCCAGCGCTGCGCTCATGGCGATCTGCCGTCCCATGGTCCCCGCGCCAATGACCAGGATGGTGGAAATGTTCTCGATGCCGATCTCTACGCTCATTCTTGGCTCCGTACTTTCGTCAATTGTTCGCTGGCTCACGTTTCCGGCCATGCCCGATGCTTATCCTAGACACGACTCGGGGCACCTGCCGCATCCCCTCAAGCCGGATGACGGTGGGTGCCCCAAACGAGGTTGCCTAGGCTCCGCGCAGATACACCGTGGTGGTGTGCGTGAAGAATTCCTTCGACGCCGCACCCTGTTCCTTGGGCCCGTACCCGCTCTTCTTGGCCCCGCCGAAAGGAACATGCGGGTCGGCGCCCGCCGATTCCGAGTTCACGTGCAGGATCCCCACGTCGATGCTTTCCATGGCCTCCAGCGCCTTGGACAGATCCGGGGTGAACAGTGCGCAGCTCAGGCCGTACTCCGAGTCGTTGGCCGATTCGAACGCATCCTCGGTGGTTGCCGCGCGGCGAACCGCCAGCACGGGACCAAAGAACTCCTCGCGCCAGGCGTTGTTCTCTCCGGTCGGCAACTCAAGGACCGTCGGGGCGACGAAGGCATCGCCGAGGCCCGCGATATCGCCTTCAAAGGTGACGCTTGCACCCTGGGCGATCGATGCGGCGATGCCGGCACGGATCTGCCCCGCGGCCGAGCCCGAGACCACAGGCCCCATCTGCACGGAGGGATCCGTGGGGTCCCCGGTCTTCCACTCGGTGAGGCGTTCGCGCAACCGTGCCAGGAACGCATCGGCAATGCCCTCCTGCAGGATGAGCCGCGAGGTGGCCGTGCACTTCTGCCCGGTGGAGCGGAAGGCCCCGAAGAGCACCTGTTCCACGGCGAGTTCCAGGTCCGCGTCATCGAGCACCACCGAGGCGTTCTTGCCGCCCATTTCCGCCTGGATCGGAACGCCCAGGCCCGCTGCCGTGGCGGCGAGCTTCCTGCCCACCCCGGTGGAGCCGGTGAAGGTGAGCCCGTCCAGGTCCGGGTGGTTCACGATCTCATTGCCCAGCGTTCCGGAGCCGATGACCAGGTTCAGCACACCCGCCGGCAGGCCCGCCTCAACCAGTGCCTGGGCCAGGCGCATCGCCAACAGCGGCACGGTGGAAGCCGGCTTCCACACCACGGTGTTGCCGAAGACCAACGCCGGGGCGATCTTCCAGGCCGGAATCGCGATCGGGAAGTTGAACGGGGTGATGACACCCACGACGCCCAGCGGCTTGCGGGTCACCAGGATCTTCTCGCCGCGACGCGGGGAGGAAAACACCTCTCCTGCCAGCCGGTCACCCTCGGCCGAGTAATAGCCAAGGATCTGGGCTGCACGCAGCACCTCCCCCTTGCCTTCCGCTGCGGTCTTGCCTTCCTCGCGGGCCAGTTCGCTGCCCCAGGCATCGGCGTTGACGGTGATGATCGCCGCCGCGCGGGCCAGGTACGAGCCGCGTTCGGCCATGGGCGTTGCCGCCCAGTCGCTGGCCGCGGCGCGCGCAGCCGCCATGGCCGAGCGCACATCCGCCACTGTTGCGGTGCCGCCCGCGGCAACCACGTGCCCGGGGTTCGCGGGCGAGGTCGATTCCAGTTCCCTGCCGGTGCCCTCGATCCATTCGCCGTCAATGAGCAGGCGCAGGCCGACGGTGTCGGTGTGCGTCATTGTTTCGGTCATCTCTTGCCTCTCGAAACGTTGGAGTTGGGGGGTTTAGCGGAAGGCCGGGACGCCGGTGAGCTTGTTGCCCAGGATGAGGGTGTGGACCTCGTCGGTGCCCTCGTAGGTGCGCACCGATTCCAGGTTGTTGGCGTGGCGCAGCGGCGAGTAGTCCAGCGTGATGCCGTTGCCGCCCAGGATGGTGCGTGCCTCGCGGGCGATCTTGATGGCCTCGCGGCAGTTGTTCAGCTTGCCCACCGAGATCTGGTGCAAATCCAGGGTGCCGGCATCCTTCATCCGACCGATGTGCAGGGCCAGCAGGTAGCCCTTGTTGATTTCCAGGGCCATGTCCACCAGCTTCTGCTGGGTCATCTGGTATCCAGCCAGCGGCTTGTCGAACTGCATGCGCTGCTGCGAGTACGCCAGAGCGTCCTCGAAGGAATCGCGCGCGGCGCCCATGGCGCCCCAGATGATCCCGTAGCGGGCCTCGTTAAGGCAGGAGAACGGGCCTTTGAGCCCCGCCACGTTCGGCAGCACCGCGGTGGCAGGAAGGCGCACCTCGGTCAGCTCGATCTCGCACTGGATCGAGGCACGCATCGAGAGCTTCTGCTCGATCGGGGTCGCCTTGAACCCGGCGGTATTCGTGGGAACCACGAAGCCGCGGATCCCCTCGTCGGTCTGCGCCCAGATCACTGCCACCTGGGCCACGTTGGCCAGCCCGATCCAGCGCTTGGTGCCGTTGATGACCCAGTCGTTCCCGTCCTTGCGGGCGAACGTCTTCATGGCCGAGGGATCCGAGCCAGCCGTCGGCTCGGTCAAACCAAAGCAGCCAATCGCCTCGCCCGCCGCCATCTTCGGCAGCCACTCCTGTTTCTGCTCCTCCGAACCGTGCTTGTAGATCGCGCTCATCGCCAGCGATCCCTGCACCGAGACGAAGGTGCGCAGCCCCGAATCCCCGGCCTCCAGCTCGGAACCTGCCAGCCCGTATTCCACCGCGGGGGCCCCGGCGCAGCCGTAGCCCTTCAGGTGCATGCCCAAAAGCCCAAGCTTCGCCATTTCCGGGACGATCTCCAGCGGGAAGACGGCATCGGCGTACCAGGAGGCGATGTTCGGCTTGATGGCCTCATTGACGAAGGTGCGGATCTTGGAGCGCAGTGCGAGCTCCTTTTCGGTGAGCAGCGCATCGAAGTTGATCAGGTCCGCCGGGTCAAGCTGGTGGGTTTCATGGTCGTGGATGGTGAGGGTCATGGTGTTCTCCAAAGGAAGTCGTGGGTGTAGAGGGTGGGTTACTTGGCGGCGTCGGCGATGGCCTGGGCCAGCACGTCCAGCCCGTCGCGCAGCAGTTCCTCGCCGATGACCAGCGGCGGCAGCAGGCGCACGACGTTGCCGTGCGTGCCGCAGGTCAGGGTCAGCACGCCTGCGGCGTGGCAGGCGGCGGAAATTTCCTTGGCCAGGTCCGCGCGCGGGGCCAGGGTGCCGGAGTCGGCCAGTTCGATGGCGAGCATGGCGCCCCGGCCACGGACCTCGGCCACAATGGCGGTGGAGGAAAGCAGCGGCTCAAGGATTTCGCGGGCCACGGCCTCGATGCGGCGGGCGTTTGCCAGGAGCGTTCCGTCCTCGAACTGCTCGAAGACTGCCAGTGCCGCTTCGCAGGCCAGCGGGTTCCCGGCGTAGGTGCCGCCCAGTCCCCCGGCGTGCGGTGCGTTCATCAATTCGGTGCGTCCGGTGACGGCGGAGAGCGGGACGCCGTTGGCCAGCGCCTTGGCGGTGAGGATCAGGTCCCCCGCCACGCCCTCGTGCTCGGAGGCGAAGAGGGTTCCGGTGCGGCCCATGCCGGCCTGGATCTCGTCGATGACCAGCACGATGCCGTACTTGTCGGCGAGCTTGCGCAGGCCGGGGATGAACCCCGCGGCCGGGACGATGAAGCCACCCTCGCCCTGGATCGGTTCGATGACCATGGCTGCGAAGGAATCCGCGCCATGTTCCAGGATGGTGGCCTCCACGGATTCGAGTGCGGCGGCCGCGCCTGGCTCAAGTCCTTCGGCGGGGCGCAGCGGGTTGGCCGAGGCCGCCCGGATGATCTCGGCCGGAAGCGGGCCGAAGTTCAGCTTGTACGGATTGACCTTGGCGGTCATGGCCATGGTGAGCAGCGAGCGGCCGTGGTAGGCCTCGTCGAAGACCAGCACGTTGGGGCGGCCGGTGGCGGCGCGGGCGATCTTGATGGCATTTTCCACTGCTTCGGCGCCGGTGGAGAACAGCGCGGTGCGCTTGTCGAAGTCGCCCGGGGTGTTGGCATTGAGCCACTTGCAGACCTGGGTGAAGGATTCGTATTCGGTGACCATGAAGCAGGTGTGGGTGAAGGCGTTCAGCTGCGCGGCGACGCGTTCGGCCACACGCTTGTTGCTGGCCCCCAACGAGGTCACGGCGATGCCGGAGGCGAAGTCGATGAGCCGGTTCCCGTCGACGTCCTCGATGATGCCGCCGTCCGCGCGGGAAACGAACACCGGCAGGGTGATGCCAAAACCGTTGGTCACGTGTGCGGTGCGTTCGGCGTGCAGGGCGGTGGATCGCGGGCCGGGGATGGAGGTGGCGAGGTGGCGGGTCTGCGGGAGCGTCTCGGCGTCGACGGCCAGAAGTGTTTCGGTCATGGGCTAAACGTTAGACGACACCGTGACACCCGTCATTGGACGATCTGCCCAAGTTGCCCCTCCGTGTTGGATAATTCAACCCATGATTTCCTTGTTGCAATTGGGTGCCGAACTCGGACCCGAGCTCGTGCCAAGCCCCGGGGCCGAATTCAGCGCCAAGCCGGTGACCGGCGTCCACGTCTCCGAGCTGGAGGATCCCACCCCGTATCTGGACGGCGGCGAGCTGTTGCTGACCACCGGCATGCCCTTCGCCAAGTCGGCGGCGCTCTCGCTGGCGTACATGAAGCGGCTCGGGGCAAAGGATGTTCGTGCCGTGGGTCTGGGCCTGGGCCCGTGGCTGAATCAGGTGCCCGGGCACGTGCTGGCCGCCAGCCGCGCGGCGGGCATCGAGCTTGCCATTGTCCCCGACGGGGTGCCGTTCCAGCATGTCTCACGTGCCTACTGGCGCCTGTCCACCCGGGACGACACCACCAACCTCATGGATTCCCTCGGCACGCAAACGGCGCTGGCCAGGGCCGCCATGCGCCCCGACGCCACCAGCGCCGTGGTGCGCGGACTCGCCCAGGCCCTCGGCGGCTGGGCAGCCTACCTTCCCGCGGATGCCGGAACCGAGACAGTGTGGCCCACCTCCGCCGGATCCCTGGTCGAAGACCTCCGGGCCGAGTCGATTCGCTTCAACAAGGCCGGCGTCCCCTCGGCCGCGACCTTCGAGCTCCACGGCCAGCCGGTGGTGCTCTACCCAATCCTGCTCGGCGCTCGGATCCACGGGTTCCTGTGCATCGGCTCGGGGCGCACGCTGACCAAGGCCGACAGGCAGATCATCATGACGGTCTCCACGCTGCTGGCGCTGCGGGCCAGGGAACGCGAGGTGGTCGTCGGCACCGCCCATGCGCTGGGCGCCGCGACGACCAAGCTGTTGCTGCACGGGCAGACCGAGGCGGCACACATGGTGGCCGAGGACGTGGGGCTGGCCGAGCTTCCCAACCGGGTGCGCCTGTTGGGCATCAGGCTTTCACCCGGGGACGATCCGGTGTTGGCGGCACGGGCTGCGGCGCGATTGGTAGCGGATCCAGGATTGCCCGACCTGTCCGCCGCGGTGGATGCCTGCACGTTGCGCCACGTCCAGGACGAGGTCCTGTACCTGGTGTTGCCCGCCGCCGGGATCGGCAGCAAGCCGGCGGACGGTCGCGGCGAGTCCCTGGAACAAAATGCCTTGCTGGGGATCTCGGCCCCGGGCGACCCCGAGGTTTCCGGATCGCTGGCAGCCGCGCTGGGCGACCCGGTAAGCCTGGGAGAAATTCCGGGAAACTTTGCGGTGTTGCGCAGGGCCGTGCTGCAGGCCCCGGCCGGCCACCTGGTTGCCGTCAACGCCAGCGAGGACGCCAAGGCGGCCGGCTGGGTGCGGCTGCTGGCCGGTTATCCCCGCGCGGACCTGTTGGCCACGGTGCGCGCCTATCTCGCGGCGCGCGGCACGTGGGAGGATGCGGCGCGGGCCCTGGGCATCCACCGCAATTCCCTGCGCCACAGGATTTCGGTGGCCAGCACCCTCATCAAGGTGGACCTGGATGACCCGGATGTCGCGGCGCACCTGTGGCTGGCGATGCGCCGCGATGAGTCAGGGACGGGGTTGGGCTAGGGCCTGGAACTCCGCCATGGATTCCACGTCACTGCCCAGCCAGGCACGGATCACCTGCGTGTGTTCGCCAAGTTGCGGCGGTGCCATGGTGGGGGCATCCAGCGCCGGGGTCCAGGTGATGGGGTGGCGCACCTGCCTGCCCACGGTGTCCCCCTGCGCGTTGTGCACCTCGATGACGGGGTCCAGCCCGAGCGAATCCGCGTAGTCCAGACCCTCGTCGATGCCGGCGACCTTGCCTGCAGGCACACCCACCCCGGTGAACCGGGTCTGCCAGTTCGCCCCGGTGTCGGCACCCAGGGCGTGTTCGAGCAGCGGGATGAGCTCGGCGCGGTTGGCCACGCGCGCGGTGTTGGTGGCAAAGCGTGGATCCTCGGCGAGCGCGGGACTCCCGATCTCGGCGCAGAGCCTGGCAAACTGGCCGTCGTTGCCGCAGGCCACCGCCAATGAGCCGTCGGCGCACGCCAGCAGCTGGTAGGGCACGATCGAGGGGTGTTCGTTGCCCATGCGCGATGCCACCTTCCCGGCCCCCAGGTAGGCCTGGCCCTGGTTGGCAAGTGCGCCCTGCAGGCTGGAGAGCAGGTTGACCTCCACGTGGGCTCCGGCGCCGGAGAAGGCCCGGGCGTTGAGCGCCGCCAGCACCCCGATGGTGGCGTCCTTGGCGGTGAGCACGTCAACGAGGGCAACGCCCGCCTTCATTGGGTCCTCCCCCGCCTCGCCGGTGATGGACATCAGCCCACCCAGGGCCTGGACGATGAAATCGTAGCCGGGCAGGTGGGCGCCGCCGGCGGACCCGAAGCCGGAGATGGACGCATAGACCAGTCCGGGGTTGATCGCCGAGAGCTCCGCATGGCCCAGACCCAGCTTGTTCATGCCGCCTGGCTTGAAGTTTTCCACCAGCACGTCGGCGCGCAGCGCCAGCTCCCTGGCCAGTGCGCGGTCCGCCGGATCGGTGAGATCCAGCGTGACGGACTGCTTGTTGCGGTTTACCGATTCGAAGTAGGTGGATCCGGTGGCCGAGAAGGGCGGCCCCCAGCTGCGGGTGTCGTCCCCGGAGCCGGGGCGTTCGACCTTGATGACCGTTGCACCCATGTCCGCCAGGGTCATGGTGCACAACGGGCCTGCCAGGACCCTGGAGAAGTCGGCAACGATTATTCCCTCGAGCGGGCGGATGGTGTTCATGAACTTGGTTCCTTCCGTAGGTGCAACGTAGATCACACTACGGAAGGAACGTGGCCACGGTCCCGGACAGAACATCCAACCGCTTGGCCGATTCATCCAACGTCGGCCGAGGCGCCCACCCTGGCAACCGCACCGCCGGCCAACGCAAAGGGACCCGGGCACCAGGGGTTTTCCCTTGGGGCCCGGGACCCGGACCGCGGCTCCCGAGATGGACCTAGACGGTCCGGCGCAGCGGGACTTCCTTGATGAACAGGATGCACACCAGACCGACGACGGCAACGATGGCCGAGGTCATGAACACCACGCCGGTGGCATCGCCGAAGGCCGTCTCGTACATCAGGCGCACCGCAGGTGGCATCTCCGAGAGGTTCAGCGACGCTCCTCCTGCCGCAAGGCCGCTTGAGCCATCCGGCGAAACCAGGTGCGCCGACTTCAACGCATCGAGCACCAGCACTCCGACCTTGTCGGAGAGCATGGCGCCAAGCACCGCCACACCCGCGGCACCGCCGACGGCGCGGAAGAAGGCGACCGAGGAGCTGGCGGTGCCGATATCGGTGACCTTGACGGTATTCTGCACCGCAAGGACCAGGTTCTGCAGCATGAAGCCCATGCCCAGCCCGTTGAAGAACATGCCGGTGGCAAGGATCCAGTAGTTGGTGTCGTGGGACATCGTGCCCAGCAGGCCCAGGGCGCCGACGTTGAGGATGGCGCCAATGACCAGGAAGATCTTCCAGCGCCCGAAGCGGGAGATCAGCTGGCCGGAGAAGACCGAGCCGAACAGGTTGCCCGCGATCATCGGCAGGGTCATGACCCCGGCCAGGGTGGGGCTCGCCTCGCGGGCCACCTGGAAGTACTGGCCCAGGAAGGCGCCGGAGCCAAACATGGCGACGCCGATGGAGATCGAGGCCAGGATCGCCAGGGCGGTGGTGCGGGTGGCGATGATGCGCAGCGGGATCACCGGTTCCGGGACCCTGCCCTCGACCCAGAGCAGCAGCGCGATGAGCGCTAGCGAGCCGCCGACCATCGCGTAGGTCTGCCAGGAGTTGAGTTCGTAGAAGCCCTCCTTGCCCACGTAGGAGACCCAGATCAGCAGCACGGAGACCGAGATGGTCACCAACACCGCGCCGGCCCAGTCGATGTAGACCTTGCGCGGGACGTGCGCGATGTGCAGCGTCTTGTGGATCAGCCACATGGAGATGATGGCAATGGGGACCCCGATAAAGAAGGTCCAGCGCCAGCCCAGCGGGGAGTCCACGATCAGGCCGCCCAACAGCGGACCGCCGGCGGTCGCTGCAGCCATGACCCCGCCGAAGTAGCCCGAGTATTTGCCACGCTCACGCGGCGGAATGACGGTGCCGATGACTGCCATGCCCATGGCGGTGAGGCCGCCCATGCCGATGCCCTGGATGACGCGCGCACTCATGAGCATGGGGATGTTGATGGCGAACCCCGCCAGCACGGAACCGATCACGAAGATGACGATGCTGATTTGCAGCAGCTTTTTCTTGTCGAAGAGGTCGGCCAGCTTGCCCCAGATCGGCGTGGTTGCGGCGTTGGCCAGCAGCGCCGCGGTGAGGACCCAGTTGAAGTCGGTCTGTGTGCCGCCCAGGGCATCCATGATGGTCGGCAGGGCGATGGAAACAATCGTGGTTGCCAGCATGGCGGCGAAGAAGGATGCCAGGACGCCCGTGATGGAGCGCAGCACCTCCTTTTGGCTCATCTGCGGCTGGTCTCCGGGACGCTCCCGAGTCCGGTCGACCGACTGCTTCTGCTCAGACATTGCGTTTCTCCTCCGGGCCGCTGGCGGCCGTGTTGGGTTTTCCGTGGATGCCGTCCAGGCCGGAGCGCAGCACTTCTTGAATGTGATTCAGGGTGGCTGCGGCCGCGGAGATTTCCGCTTGGTCCCAGTCCTTGAGCAGCCCGGCCAGCACCGCGGCACGCCTGTCGTAGGCCTTCTCGAGTTCCTCGGCGCCCTTGGGCGTGAGGGAAATCAATTGGGCACGGGCGTCCGTGGGGCTGGGGGTCCTCACGAGCAATCCGGAGCTTTCCAGCTCGACGACCTGGCGGCTCAGCGCCGCCGGTCCGATGCCGATCCATTGGGCGATGTCGGTGGCGCGGGTGGGCTGGTTGCGCTGGACATATGCAAGCACGCCCAGGGCCGCGAAGCCGACCGCCTGCTTTCCCTCGCCCAGGTGCTCGACGCAGCGCAGGGTGCGCTTGAGCGCAGTGAGGCTTTCGACCAGTTCAAGTGTTGAGGTTTCGCCACGTGGCAACGGATCGCACTCCTTTGCAAAATAGTTGACCAAGGCTAATGTTGCCCACGGCAACCATATGGGCAATTTAGTTGCTTGGTCAAACTAATTTGGCGCATCTCACAGCGGCACTAGGCTGGTGGATCGTGAGCACCGAAAATTTCAGCACCCCCGACATCGCCCTGGCCTCGCGGCTGCGCTCGATCGCCCTGGACGCGGCGCGGCTGGCCGCCCCGATCCTGCGCGGGGCATTCCGCCGGGACGTGGCGCGTGAAAACAAGACCAACGCCCATGACCTGGTGACGGCGTTCGACAGGCAGAGCGAAGAGATCATCCGCGGGCACCTCCTGGCGACCGAGCCCGACTCCCGGGTCCTGGGCGAAGAGGGCGGCAGCACGGGAAAGGGCAGCATCCAGTGGATCGTTGACCCCATTGACGGGACCAGCAATTTCACCCACGGGGTTGCCTTCTTCTGCATTTCCATTGCCGCGGCCCGCGACGGGGTGCTGCTGGCGGCCGTCGTGCTTGACCCGATCGCCGAGCTGGAATTCACCGCCGATGCGCAACATGCCTACCTGAACGGCACGATCCTGGCTCCCGGTAGCAGGCCGGACCAGCGGCATGCAAACATCATGACCGACTACCCCTCGGCCGAGGCCCTGGAACTCGACGGGGAAGCGGGCCTGCGCGAGTTCGGTGCCTGGGTCGGCGCCTTTGCCACCGTCCGGCGCAAGGTCTCCGCCGCCCTGGCGCTGGCCCACGTGGCGGCCGGATGGTGCGATGCAACCATTGGCTTTGACACCAAGCCCTGGGACATTGCCGCCGGGGCGCTGCTGGTGCGCCGCGCCGGCGGACGGTACCTGGGCTACCGCTATGACGGGCACACGCTGCCCGACCACGAGGCTCCGTGCTTCCTGGCATTGGGCCCGGGTGCCGACTACCCGGTGTTGGACGAGTCGGTCCACCGGATCATCGGTGCCCGCAACGCCCTGGGAGCCGGCGGCAAGTCAGCTTAGGTCGCGGGCGCTGATTTCCTCGGGGAAGTCCAGGTCCTCGACCTTGCGCACCAAGACGTCACTGAGCATGCATTCGGCCACCGCACCGATGCCGGCATCGGTGTCTTCCACCAACAGGTTGCCCGCCGAATCGTAGATCCGGCAGCTGACGTCGCCCCGGTTGCCGTCCAGGTTCTTGACGATAATGCCACCAAAGAGCGTTGATGCGTCAACGGTGGCGCGATGCGGGCGGGATTGGTTGGTGGTCGCCGGAACGGTCGAGGTTGTCGTCAGCGAGAGCTCATAGTCGCCGGCGCCCTCGGCCGTGAACTCAAAGCTCTGCGTGTTGTCGTAGAACGAGAGGATCGTGGAAAGCAGCACGGCGTAGAGGACCGAGACCAGGAGTCCAAACGTGCCGGTCACCAATGCGGTGACACTGAAGCCGCGACTCCTGATCCGCTTGGCGATGCCCACGATGCCCAGCACCATGGCCAGGGGACCCAAAACAAAGGAAATGAAGCCGAAGAATGGAATCAGGGACACGACGGCCGCCACGATTCCGGTCACCATGGCGAAGGTCGTCATCCCATGCGTGCGCGGCGGCGGCTGGTTGCCGCCGCTGCCGTAATACCCGTAGTACCCGTTGGGCGGATACTGTCCCGGATACGGTTGCTGCCCAGGTGCGGGCTGTCCCGCGTACCCGCCGGGAGACGACCACGATCCGTGGTTGGGATCGCCGCCCGGGCGGGCATACGGATCAGACATGGGGCTCCTGGAATGTATCGGGACGGGGCGGCAAATGCCGCAAACCGTTCACCTAAGAAATTACTCCCTTGGGAGGGTTGGGCACAATTGGCTGCTTAGTCCGAGCCGTCCGCCAGTCGATACGCCGACCCGTCCGGCTGGCGCAGCAACATCCCATAGTCGACAAGATAGCGGCGCAGGAGCACCGGATCGTCGGTGAACTTCTCCAGCTTCGAGGTCAGCTCCGCCTCGGTAAGCCGCTGTCCGTGCCGCAGGACCTTGGCGGCAACCACGCGCAACAAGCCCAGGCGCTCCTCATGCTTCCTGGGATAGCGGTCGATGCGGCCCGCATCGTCGAAGAAGCGCTCGTTCCCCGTCTGCGGTTCCCGACGTGCGCCGGCGGCCAGGAGTCGGGCAAAGACCAAATCGTCAACCTGGCCCTGCCCGTCGAGCAGGCCGGCGTTGGCGAGGTTCTGCTGCGCCTTTGCCTGGCGATTGGGCAGCAGGTCGCTGTCCACTCCCAGGACCTGCTGGGCGTAGTAGCGGCGGGTTTCCTCATTGGCTAAGGCACCAAAAACCTGGCGCCAGTCCCCCGCGGATTCCTGTACTGGATCCTTCATGGTCCATCCCTCGTTTTTCCTTGTTTTTCGGCTTACCCTGAGGATATGGCTACCCTATTTCATCGAAATGTGAAGACTGCCGTGCACCACCACGGTGGTGGATCAATCATCCTTGGCGGAATCCTGGCGGCGTTGTTGTTTATAATATTCGCCATCTTTTTGTTTGCTGCCCAAGGGGCTTGGGAACCGATGATGATCGGTATCGCTTTCAGCCTCTCGGCAGTGCTTTTTGGCACGGTGTACCACTTCACGCACTGACCGAACCCACCCGACCGAGCCACGAATTTCCCGCACCCTAATAGGGAAACGGGACGTTGGTGGCTCACCCTATGTCCGCTTCCCGGCCGCGCCGGCATGCCGACCGGCCGCCCTGCCGCTAAAGAGGCAGCCGCCCAGAAACGTGCCTTCGAGCGCCCGGTAGCCGTGGATGCCCCCGCCACCGAAACCCGCCGCCTCACCGACCGCATACAGTCCCGAGACCGGGTTCCCTCCGGCGTCCAGCACCCGCGAATCCAGGTCGGTCTGGATTCCGCCCAGCGACTTGCGCGTCAGGATCCTCAACCGCACCGCAATCAGCGGGCCGGCCTTCGGGTCCGTGAGCCGGTGCGGCTTGACGCTTCGCACCAGTTTGTCGCCCAGGTAGTTCCGGGCGGAGGTGATGGCCGAGATTTGCCCGTCCTTGCCAAAGCGGTTCGCGACAGCCGAGTCCCTGGCCGCGAGGACCCCGGCGACCAGGGCCGGGTCCAGGAGGTCGGAGCCGGCAAGCCGGTTCATCTTGGCCACCAGTTCATCGATCGTGGACGCCTGAAGGAAGTCTTCGCCGTGGTCAAGGAAATCCTGGACCGGGCCGGGGACGTCCACGCGCGCCCGTGCCAGCACCGCGCGGATGTCCTTGCCGGTGAGGTCGGGGTTTTGTTCGGAACCGGAGAGCGCGAACTCCTTGCCGATGATGCGCTTGTTCAGGATGAACCAGCTGTAATCGTGCCCGGTGGCGCGCAGGTGCTCGAGGGTCCCCAGCGTGTCGAAGCCGGGCCACAGCGGGTCGGGCAGCCGCTTCCCGGTGGCATCCAGCCACAGGGAACTGGGCCCGGGCAGGATGCGGATTCCGTGGCGCTCCCATACCGGGTTCCAGTTGGCGATTCCCTCCGTGTAGTGCCACATCCGATCCCCGTTGACCAACCGGGCACCTGCCCGCCGGGCGATATCCAGGCCGCGCCCGTCCACGTGGGCGGGCACTCCGGAGACCATGTCCTGCGGCGGTGTTCCCAGGCGTTTCGGCCACGCGGCGCGCACCTTGGAAAGGTTCCCTCCGATGCCGCCGGTGGCAACGATGACCGATGGAGCAAAGTATTCGAAATCCCCGGCCTTGGTGCGGTTGGTTGCAACCCCGCGCGGTGCCGGATCATCCGCAAGCACCGTGCCTCGCACCCCGGTGACTGCACCGTTGTCGGTGACCAATTCGTCAAGTTGGTGACGCCAGAGCATGGTCAGCTGCCCCTTCGCCTCTGCGGTGCGGGCGGCCAGGATGAAGGGTTCCAACAACCCGGGACCGGTCCCCCAGGTGATGTGGAAGCGCGGCACCGAGTTTCCCGGACCCTGCGCCCCCGCCCCGCCGCGTTCGGCCCACCCGACCACGGGGAAGAAGCGGATGCCTCGTTCGTGCAGCCATTCTCGCTTGCCGCCGGCCGCCCATTGGACATAGGCACGGGACCACTTGCGGGCCCAGTCATCCTCGTCGCGGTCGAAGCCCGCGGTGTTGGCCCAGTCCCGCAGGGCTAGCTCTTCGGAGTCCCTGACGCCCAGCCGCCGCTGTTCCGGCGAGTCGACCAGGAAGATCCCGCCGAAACTCCAATGGGCCTGCCCGCCAAGGTTCGCCTCGGGTTCCTGGTCCAGCAGCAGCACGCGCGCCCCGGCCGCGGCGGCCTCGGTGGCTGCCACCAGACCGGCCAGGCCGGCACCGACGACGATGACATCGAAGTGTTTCGAATGCGGGATGTTCGACATGGACCCACACTAGCGCCGAAGTGGCGCGGGCCACACCCGTGACACCGCAGCGGGGGGCGTCCCCGGCCGTGGGGACCGCTTTCATGGGCTGGGTTGCCGGGCATTCGGCCCGCCGTATCAGGCCGATTGATTCCGGCGTCCGGCGAAGGCCATGACCATGAGTGCAGCCAGGACCAGGACGAAGGTTGCCCACGGCAAGGTGCCTGCCCCTCCACTTCCGCCCCCAAGCAGAAGCCCACCGAGGATCCCTCCACCTGCAATGCCAATGTTCCAGCTTGTCACCATGATGGGCTGGACCAGGTCGGCGGCCGCCCCGGCCGCCTTTACCGCCGAGACCTGCAACAGGCTTGCCGCACCCCCGAAGGCAAGCCCCCACAATGCAGCACCGACGAAGACCGCAGCAGGCTGGCTGCCGAATAGACCGAGCGCAAGGACGGCAACACCGAAAAGTGCGCAGCTGGCAGTCAGGAGGAGCCGCAGCATCCGGTCGATGAAGACGCCGGTGATCCAGATACTGGAAAGGGACGCGGCGCCAAAGACCAGCAGCACGGCGCTGACACTGTTGCCGAGGCCCAGCGGGGCAAGAAACGATGCGATGTAGGTATACAGGACGTTGTGGGCCATCACGTAGAGAAAAGTTACAACGATGATGGGCAGGACCCCTGGAATGGAGAAGACCCGGCCGACTGACGTTCGCTGCCCCTTCTGCTGTCCGGCAAAATTCGGGACGGCAACGAGTATCCAAATGATCAGAAGTGCGGAAAGCACCGACAACACACCAAAGGTGGATCGCCAGCCAATAAGTTCCGCCAGAAAGGTTCCCGCCGGGGTTCCGACAGACAACGCGACGGGCGTGCCCGCCAACGCAATGGTGATGGCCCGACCCTCGTGCCCGGGGGCCACCATGCGTTGGGCGTATGCGGCCAGCATGCCCCACAGGACACCGGCAAAAATGCCGGCAAGGAAACGGATCGCAAGCGTGAAGGAGAAGTTTTCCGACACTGCGGTGAGCAGTGTGGTGACGACATAGCCGGCGATCGCGATGACCAGCAGCCGACGGCGTGGCCAGCTCATGGTCGCGCTGATGATCGGAATGGCACCGGCGATTGAACCAAGCGCAAACAGCGTCACCGTTTGGCCAACGGCCGATTCCGTGACGCCGAGATCCCGGCCCATGGCCGGAAGTATCCCGGCCGGCAGCGTTTCGAGCAGGATGGTGATGAAGCCCGCCGCAGCGAGTGCAAGCAGGCCGCCAAGCGGCAGCCGTCTGGTACCGGGCGCTTCGTTTGATGTGTGCGTTGTTTCGATCATGCACCCATCGTGGAGGATTAACATTAGTGTTAAGGTCAATTCGGATTCGACCAAACATGAGGGGCATTGATCACATGCGCATCGGAGAGCTGGCAGAACTGACTGACACGCCCACGCGCTCATTGCGCTACTACGAGGAACAAGAACTTCTCGTGCCCCGCCGGCTTCCCAACGGGTACCGGGATTACGACGAATACTTGGTGGACCGGGTTCTCCAGATCCGGGGGCTGCTGGATAGCGGGCTGCCAACAAAAATCATCAAGCAGGTGCTGCCCTGCATCGGCACGAATGCCCAGATCCACCCCGAGGATGCGACCCCGGAGCTACTGGCAGTCCTGGAACGCGAACGGGAGAGGATGGACGAACGCATCTCTTGCCTGACCAGCAACCGGGACGCGATCGACCGCTACATTGACGTCGTGTTTCGAGGGAAATAGTCGCAGGGTTCACCGCTCGGGACAAGGAGGAACCGCGCCGGCTGTTAGCCTTCACTCGTGCACTTCGTTGAACATGGCTCCGGGATCCCGCTTTTGCTGATCCACGGATTCTGCGTGGATCATCGCCTGCTGCTGGGGCTCGATCCCGTGTTTGCCGCGCGCGGGGCGTGGCGACGGGTCTACATCGACCTGCCGGGAATGGGCAGGTCCGTTGCCGGACCCGGTATCCGGAGCTCCGACGATGTCGCCGACGCGGTCGCGTCCTTCGCGCGCAAGACCTTCGGAAACGAGCGATTCGCGATACTCGGCAATTCGTTTGGCGGAATGATTGCGCGCCACCTGGCGTCCGAATTCGGCGACCAGGTCCTTGGACTTGCCCTGCTTTGTCCGGTGGCCGCGGCGGAGCACGGACGCAGGGTCCTGCCGCCGCAAACAGTGTTGCACGCCGACCCGAGCCTCCTGGCGACACTGGACCCCGAGGACGCAAAAGCCTACGCGAACATGGCAGTCATCCAGTCTCCGGGGAACTGGGCACGATTCCGCGACTCGGTGCTTCCGGGGTTGCGGGTCTTTGACCGCTCGGCGATCGGCAGGATTGCGGGACGCTACGCGCTGGCCGTCGAGCCGGAGGACCGCGCGCCAGTATTCACCGGCCCCACCTTGGTCATTGCCGGACGCCAGGACCACGTGGTGGGCTTCAAGGACCAAGCCGCACTGGCGGGGCGGTACCCGGTTTGCGAGCTGGCGATCCTCGATCATGCCGGCCACAACGCACATCTTGACCAGCCGGAGCGCACCGGAGAACTGCTGGGCCTGTGGCTCGAGCGGATTGAAACTTCGCAACCTAACGATTTCGGTGCCGCGCGCTGATCCCTCATTGCGCGCCGGTTCGTGTCGCCCTTGCCTTGGCGACCGAACCGAAGGCCGAGAAGTCCTTGTGCCCTTCCTCGCCCCACACCACCAGGACGCGCAGGGTGCCGTCCCCGGTATTGCGCAGGTCGTGTTCCACCCCTGCCGGGGCCAGGACGCTGTCCCCTGCCTGCAGTTCGTGGTGCTCCAGGCCCACGCGCATCGACGCCGTGCCCTCGAGCACCAGGTAGAACTCTTCCAGGTCCATGTCCTGGCGGTGGTGGGTGTGCATGCCCTCGTGCCCGCCGGGTCCAAGTTCCCACGTCTGGATCGCGACGGGCATCCGCATCTCGTCGACGAAATGGAATTGCATGCGGGTGTCGGTGCCCTCGTGCAGCGAGTAGTCAAAGGTGTGTGCGCCACGTGGTTCAAACATGTGTGTCCCCCTTTTCCGTTTGTTGCGCCGCCCTTCTAGAGCGGCGATGCACCCAGGCGTATGCTGATTTGCCGGGCAGCCCGCACGCAGGCGGCGCCGAGTTCGCCCAGTTGTTCCTTCGAAATGCGGTAGTACGGGGCGGCGATCATGGCACTTGCCACCACGGCGCCGCGGTGGTCGAAGATGGGAGCGGCCACACCGACCTCGTCGGGCGAGGTTTCCCCGTGGTTGGCCGCGTAGCCCTTTTCCCGCACCGCCTCCAGGCGCTGGAGGTAGGCAGCGCGGGCGCCGACGGTGTTCTCGGGCAGCACCACGGAGCCGGATTCCAGGAGGTTCGCGGCGCGGGCCGGTTCCTCGTGGGCCAGGAAGACCTGGACCGAGGCGCTGAGCGCGGTGTTGTACCGGCTGCCCATGGCCGAGGTGTGCTTGACCTGGTGGATGCTGGGGATCTGCTCGACCGAGACGGATTCGACGCCGTCCCAGATGGTCAGCACCGCGGTTTCCCCGGTGTCCCGGGCGAGCTCCTCAAGGAAGGGGTAGGACACCCGCCGCACATCGATGTTGGCCAGCAGCGGACCGGCGACAGCGATGAGCCCGAGCCCCAGCGAGTACTTCCGGGTGGCCTCGTCGCGGGCCACGATGCGTTCCTGCTCCAGCGTGGCCAGGATCCGGGAGATGCTGGATTTGTGGAGTCCCACCTGCGCGGCGATTTCCGTGACGCCCAGCACCGGGTGCTCGACGGTGAAGCAGCGCAACACGTCGATGACGTTGACGATGACCGAGGCGCCGCGCGGTTCCGCGGTGGGGGTTTCGGCCGCTTGGGCAACCATGGGGATTCCTCCGGTGGGTGGTGTGCTGGTTGGTGCGTTCACAGTTGTACGGTACCGCGCCGTGGCTTTCGCCGGGCGCCGCTCAGTTCCCGTCGACGCCGATGTCCTCGTTCCACAGGCGCGGGTGTTGGCTGATGAAGTCCGCCATGAGTTCGGTGGCCTGCGGATCGTCGATGACGATGACCTCGACGCCGCGGGCCCGCAGCAGCTCGAGCTCGCCGGGGAAATTGCGGCTTTCCCCGACAACCACGCGCGGGATGCCGAACTGGATGATGGCCCCGGAGCACAGGGCGCAGGGCGCCAGCGTGGAGTACAGGGTGGTCGCGGCGTAGGAGGCACGCCGCCCGGCATTGCGCAGGGCATCGATTTCCCCGTGTGCGGTGGGGTCTCCCTTTTGCACGCGGCGGTTGTGGCCTGCGCCGATCTTGGTCCCGTCGGCAAACAGGCTGGAGCCGATGGGCACCCCGCCCTCCGCGGCGCCCAGGCGTGCATGCTCCAGCGCGCTCGCATAGCCGGCGCGGTCGAATTCGTTCAGGCTCGTGTGGCTCATGGCTTCGGTGGCTTCCTTTGCATGGCGTGGGTGCTGCGTTAACGCCGAATGGTTGGGTGGCGTGCGTTCGGCGCAGGCCACCCAACCATCATGTCAGCTGCGTCCTAGCAGGGGATGATGTTGTTTTCCGGACCGAAGCCGAACTTGGTGATGTTCTCGACGCTGTTGTCCTCGCCAATGACCAGGATGTCGTGTTCGCGGTAGCCGCCGGCACCCGGCTGGCCGTCAAGGACGGTGATCATCGGTTCCATGGAGACGACCATGCCCGGCTCGAGCACCGTGTCGATGTCCTCGCGCAGCTCCAGGCCGGCCTCGCGGCCGTAGTAGTGCGACAGGACGCCGAAGGAGTGTCCGTAGCCGAAGGTGCGGTTGGGCAGCAGTCCGTGGGAAATGAAGATCTCATTGAGCTCCGCGGCAATGTCCTTGCAGACCGCGCCCGGCTTGATGAGCTCCAGGCCGCGCTTGTGCACCTCGACGTTGACGTTCCACAGTTCCAGCGAACGTGCGTCCGGCTCGCCGAGGAACAGCGTGCGTTCCAGGGCGGTGTAGTAGCCGCTGGTCATCGGGAAGCAGTTCAGCGAGAGGATGTCCCCGCGCTGCAGCTTGCGGGTGGTGGCCCAGTTGTGGGCGCCATCGGTGTTGATGCCCGACTGGAACCAGACCCAGGTGTCACGCACTTCTCGGTCGGGGAAGGTCTTGGCGATCTCGTGGACCATGGCTTCGGTGCCGATCAGGGCTACCTCGTACTCGGTGATGCCCTCGCGGATGGCTGCCTTGATGGCCTCGCCGCCGAGGTCGCCGATGCGTGCACCGTGCTTGATGACCTCGATTTCCTCGGCGGACTTGATCATGCGCTGGCGCATGGCGTCCTGCGAGACGTCCACCAGGGTCGCTCCCTGGAAGGTGTCCTGGATGCGCTGGCGGGTCATGGTCGGCAGGGCGTCGTCCTCGACACCCAGGCGCGTTGCCTTCACGCCGCCGCGGCGCAGTGCTTCCTGCAGGCCGAAGTAGAAGTTGTCGCGCTGCCAGTCGGTGTAGACGATGTTGTCGCCGTAGCTGGTGCGCCAGGGCATGCCGGCGTCGATGTTGGCGGTGATCGTGACCGACTCGTTGGCGGTGACGACCAGGGCGTAGTTGCGGCCGAAGGTGGTGTACAGGAAGTCGGAGTAGTACTTGATGCCGTGGTAGCTGGTCAGGATAACCGCGTCGAGCTCCTTGGCGGCCATGATCTGGCGCAGGCCACCGAGGCGGCGCTCAAACTCTGCATCCGAGAACGTCAGCTTCTGCTTGGTGCCGTTGTGCAGGGTCTTCAGGCGCTCGAGCTCGGAAACATTGGTTGCGTTGGCCGGTGCAATGGTCATGGTGACTCCTTTTGTTTTTATGTGTTGTGTTGTCTTGGGGGAAGAAGATTGGGGGGGCTAGGCCAGCGGTTTTTTGCTGGTCTCGACCGAGAAGGCGACAGCGACCAGGGAGATGACGGCCGCACCCATGAGGTACCAGCCGGGGGCCAGGTCGGTACCGGAGGAGGCGATCAAGACGGTCGCCACGAAGGGCGCGGTACCGCCGAAGAGCGCATTGGATAGGTTGAAGCTCACGGCGAATCCGGAGTAGCGGACCCGGGTGGGGAACATTTCGGCCAGGTAGCTGGGCAGCGTTCCGTCGTTGAGGCTGAGCATCGCGCCGAGCAGGATCTGCACCAGGACGACGATGAGGAAGTTGCCGGTTTCCAGCAGCATGAATGCAGGCACCGTCAGCACCACGAAGAGGATCGAGGCGCTCATCAGGACCTTCTTGCGCCCGAAGCGGTCAGAGAGCATTCCGACCACGAAGATGAAACCGATGTACGTCGTCAGAGCCACGGTGGTGGCCACATAGGATGCGGTTTCACTGAGCCCGATGTTTTGGGACAAGTGCGTGGGCATGTAACTGAGGATGAGGTAGAAACCCACGGCGTTCAGCAGCACCGCACCGACGGCCTGGATGAGCTGGCGCCAGTGGTTCTTGAACAGCGAGCTGACCGGGGCCTTCACGGCATTGTCTTCCTTGGCCAGCTCCTTGAAGATCGGTGAGTCCTCGAGCTTGGTGCGGATGTAGCGTCCGATCAGGCCCATGGGTGCCGCCAGGAGGAACGGCAGTCGCCAGCCCCAGGACTGCATCTGCTCAGGTTCCAGCATGCCCGTCAGCAGCGCAGCCAACAGCGAGCCGAGCAGTAGGCCCGCGGCCGTGCTGGCCGGAACGACGGCTGCGTAGAGGCCGCGACGGTTGGCCGGCGCGTATTCCACCAGGAAGGCGGAGGCTCCCGCGTATTCGCCGGAGGCGGAGAACCCCTGAACCACGCGGATGATCAGCAACAGGATCGGGGCCCAGATGCCGATGGTGTTGTAGGACGGGATCAAGGCGATGCAGAAGGTTGCGGCGGACATGATCAGGATGGACCACGAGAGCGCCTCGCGCCGTCCGATCTTGTCGCCCAGGTGGCCCCAAACGAATCCACCCAGGGGGCGGACCAGGAACGAGATCGCGAAAAGTGCGAAGGTGAGCATCAAGCCGGTCGCCGGGTCGGAGTCGGGGAAGAAGACCGCCGTGATGGTCACCGCCAGGTAGCCGTATACGGCGTAGTCGAACCATTCCACGAAGTTGCCGATGAAGCTGGCCGCCACGACCTTGGTGCGGGTCTTCTTGCCGATCCCTG
This sequence comes from Paeniglutamicibacter sp., assembly GCF_046714615.1. NCBI lineage: Bacteria > Bacillati > Actinomycetota > Actinomycetes > Micrococcales > Micrococcaceae > Paeniglutamicibacter > Paeniglutamicibacter sp. Next base: position 5,772 of record NZ_JBKKAP010000181.1, on the reverse strand, counting down.
CCGGGTCCGGACGCTCCTGGCCGCTGAGTGTGGGACCGAGATTGGATGCCGGGACATTGGTTAGCGTGCTCATTGCAGAACGCGCGTTGGCGTCATTGCCGTCCGCGGAGTTTTTGCGCTGAATCATTTGGGAACCACCAGAAAGTTTATGGAGTTGCATTCAATGCAACGCTGTTGCACTCACTGTATTTGTGTCCCTTGTCACTGTCAAGGGTCGGCTCTGACCTGTTTCATATTCGTCGCCTTTGGAGTTAAAAAGTTTGGGCGCCCGGTTGCCCAGGCGCCCAAACACACTCTCGCTCGCTGCCCACAGGCCCTATGCGAGCATCGCTCTCGCGGACAGCCTCCGTCCTCGAATCCCGAGGCCGGGTGCGCCTCCCACGGTTGCCGCTACTTCACCGCCAGGGCGTCCACGGGCAACGAGTACTCTGCCTCAACGGCCAGGGCCACGCCGTTGGTCACGGCATCCAGGAGCAACTTTCCGCGTTCGGCGCTGGCGCCGAACGGCGAGGACAGGCATCCGCTTGCCGGAGTGCGCGCCGGGTCCTCGGGGAAGATGTCGTAGGGCTTCAACTGCGCCGGCGGGTGGTTGACGGCGCGGGACATGTCGACCTTTTCCGGATGCAGCAGCAGCATGAGGGAGGTTTCCAGCACCCCTCCGTGCTCGATGTCCCAGCCCAGGAAACCGTCGGGGAAGACCTTCCCCAGGGTTTCCTCATCGACGAAGTCCCAGTAGGAAAGCAGCATGGCCCGTGCGTCGAGTCCCGTTTCCCGCGCACGGCCCACCGCGATTTCCAGGCCCTCGTAGATGAATTGGTAGTTTTCAAAGTGGCCATTGAGGATGACGACCCTGGTGAATCCCTGCCCGATAAAGGACCGGGCAACGTCCTCGACCTGGCCGGTGAGCGTCGAACCGCTCAGGCTCGTGGTCCCGACCCGGTGGTTGCCGCCGCCGGAGCGTGGCTGCGACTTGTATCCATAGGAAAATGTCGGCGCAACCAGAGCGCCAAGCCTAGTGGCCACCACCCCGGCAATGGCACGCGAAAGCATCGCGTCGACGCCCAGTGGCATGTGCGGACCGTGTTGCTCGGTGGCGCCGGTGGGGATGATGACCGTTGCATGGGGCTGGGCTACATGGGCGGCGTAGGTTTCCGCATCGATATCTTCCAGAAAAACCGACTGCATCGAGATGCTCCTTGTGGTGTTGGTGCGCGACGACTTGTCATGGGTTCGCCTCGCGCGCCATGCGACTGATGGGAAAAGGTAAAGAAGAAACTGCAATCAAGGCACCGCGAATGCATCGATCATCGCGGTGATCGGACTTGTCCACGGCATATGGGCGCGGGTCCCGTGGCGAATTAATCCGCCACGGGACCCGCTGGCCTACATAGGTGCTACTGGCCGATCTTGTGCTTTGCGGACGCGGCATCGGTGGACGCCTCCGCGGTCGGAGCCACATCGTCAACCCGCTGCTCGGCGAGCAGGAACTCGGCGCTGCCATGTTGGCGGATGAACTCCGCGTCCGAGCAATCAATCTTCAGGCCCAGCGGTACCCCCTGTTCGATGCGGGACTTGAAGCGGCTGAGGCCCAGTGCGTAGTACAGTCCCGCGCTGGTGGCGGTTCCCGCCAGCCACGAGAAGTCGATGCCGCCCACAGCGGTGGCGATCGGGCCCTGGAGCGCCGGAATCGAACCGTACATGCACATCCAGGTCATGAAGATGCCACCGGCGAAGGCAATGAATGCCGAGGGGTTGAACGACTTGAGCTTGCTCGACTTCGGGTCAAGGAACAGGTAGGAGAAGTCCTTGTGGCGGCGTTCGAAGACGAAGTAGTGGACCGCCATGATGCCACCCCAGGTGGCCACCCAGGCCGCGATGGCAATGATCCAGTTGTGCAGGACCTCCGCGAAGTCATGGGCGAAGAGGAACGCAATGACCGCGCCCATGGACAGGAAGCCGACCATGATGGAGAGCTTCTTGCGGGAAATATTGATATCAAGGGCCTGTGTGGCAACACCGAAGGTGTACATATTGATGATGTTGGTGGCGATCGGCCCGTGGATGACCAGCAGGATCACCGGAATCGACAGCGTACCGAAGGACTCGACGATCAGCTGGCCGGGGTCGGCGGTGCCGTTCTTGGTGGCGAGGCTGGCGCCCAGGATCCCGAGCCAAACGACAGGGAGGAACTGGCCGAGGACACTGACGATGTAGAGCTTGTGCGTCTTGATGCGCTTGGACACAAAGCGGGAGTAGTCCGGTGCGTAGGTGAACCAGCCGATGCCCCAGCCGATGCCGATGGCGGTCATGATCGAGGACATTGCCGCAATGCGCGGCATGCCGGTGAGCACCTCGCCGACCGGGCCCTGGTAGGTCCAGTCGATGTCCAGCTGCGTCCAGGCGAGGATCGACATGGCGATCAGCACGATGATGGTCGGCGGCATGGTGATGCGCTCGAAGCGCGCAATGGCCTTGTATCCGCGGTAGCAGATGGCTACCTGGATGGCCATGATGACCGCGGCGGTGGAGATGCGCCAGAGCATGTTGCTCGCCGTGGGATCAACCCAGCCGATCATTCCGAACAACGCCATGATCAAATCGAGGATGACCCACGTGTTGACCGCGGACCAGCCAATGGCAATGACTGCCTGGATGGCGGCCGGCAGGTAGGCTCCCCGGCGGCCAAAGGCGCCGCGGGCCAGCAGCATGCCGGTGGCCCCGGTCTTCTGCCCCAGGATGACGAAGAAACCGAAGCCCAGCATGCCGATGACGTTTCCGGCAATCAGGACGGTCAGGGTATCGGCAAGGCCAAGGCCCAGGTGGATACCCAGGGCACCGAGGATCCAGTTGATGGGGGCAACGTTGGCCCCTGCCCAGATCCAGAACTGCCCGGAAAGCTTGGTGGTCCTGGCGGATTCGGGAATCGGCTGAAGGGAGTCCTCGACCTCATGGGTCACGCTTTCAGATGAACTGGCAACATCTCTACTCATTGGTTCACTCTCTCGACTGCGGTGGTTCGAAAAGAACTTATGCACCAGCGTAGGAGTGATGTGCGCCACCCAGTACACTCAAACTGTATATTTTTTGTTCGATCCCGGTGACAAAGTGTCACCTACTGGCTTTTCCTCCGGCCAGCCGCCCTTTTCCCCCGCAAGGATCCGTACATGCTGCTCCGCCTCGAGGACGTTCTGGCCAGTCCACTCTTCGCCAAGGCACGTCCGCGCGTCGTCGCCGGCGCCGACCAGGTCCCGCACAACGGGGTGCGCTGGGTGCACTCGAGCGAGGTCCTCGAGATCGCGCCATTGTTACGGGGCGAGGAACTTTTGCTCAGCGGCGGCCAGACGCTCTTGGCGCTGCGTCCCGAGGCCCAGGTTCAATACATCCAGAGCCTCGCCGAGCGGAAGGTCGCGGCGCTTGCCATTGAGACCGCCGGACTGAACAAGAGCCTCTCCCCGGAACTCATCGAGGCGGCCGAGGCCGCCGGGCTGCCCCTGATCGAATTGCGCGCCACCGTGCCGTTTGTCGAGCTGGCCGAAACCATCAACCGCGGCATCGTCTCCGCGCAGGCCATGGCACTTCAGCGCGCCGACGAGGTCTCGCAGCGCCTTGCGCACCAGATCGCCACGTCCGGCCCCAATCTGCCTCCCTTGATTGCGCTGATCGCGGAGGACCTGGACGTGAACGCGCTCCTGGTGGATCTTGGCGGCATCATTCTGGCCAGCAGCCACGCCATCCCCGAAGCGGAGATCGGGATGGAGATCGTCTCCGACATCTTTGTCAGCGACGTTGTAGGCGCCAGACTGCATCTGGAAAGCCGGCAAGCGTCCGAACACGACCTGTTGACCACGGTTGCCGAGCGGCTGGGAAGCATCCTGGCGTTGGCTCTCTCCCAGCATCACCGGCCCACGCGCTCGCAAATCGCCGACTCGGCACTGATGCAGGCCATCATCCGCAATTCGGGCGCCGGCGAGATCAGGGACCTGTGCACCCGGGTCGGGCTTGAGGTAAGCGTGCCGGTGGCCGTGGTCATTTTCCGCGGCGTCGAGCTGGGCCGGATGCGCAGCACCTTGGAGCGAATCCTGCGTCGCAACAGCCTGGACATCAAAACGTACCTCGATGCCGACTATCTCTATGGGCTCATCCCACTCAGTGGCAGCTCGCCGAAACAGGAAAGACTGAAAATCCTCAGGGGATTGCGCGGGGAAATCGGTGCGGTTTCCGTCCAGGGCGTCATGGGCCCGTGGGTCACTGACGCCACGCACGGGTCGTGGTCGCTGCAGGAGGCGTTCCTGACCGAGCGTCTGGCCCTGCCCATGCCGGACTCCGGCGGGTTGCGCGACTGTGAGGATGTGGTCCTTGAGCGTCTGTGCGTCAGGGAGCTTGGGCGCAAGTCGGTGGACCGCTTTGTCCAGGAAAACCTCTCGGACCTGATCATCCACGACGGCATGCGTGCCGGAGACTTGGTGGCGACCTTGGATGCGTGGCTATCCTCGGGGTGTAATTCCACGGCCGCCGCCGCATCCCTTTTCATGGAACGCCAAACTTTGCACAAGCGGCTGAACAAGATCTTCGAGCTGCTCGGCGGCGATCCGCGCGGCACTTCACGTCTCGCATCCCTTCATCTCGCCACGAAGTTGGCCACGTCAAACCTGGCCGCCGGCAAGTAGGGGCCGTACGGGAGGTCGAATCTCTCCTCTGTGGCACCGAACGTTGCCGCCCTACAGAACCGCGCGGATCGTCTGCTCGAAACTGGTGATGTGTTCCAGTGCCATGGCCTCGGCCTTGTCGGCCTCACCGGCAACGATGGCCTCAAGCAGGTCGACGTGCTCTTCGATGTGGCCGGCGACCGTCGGAACCTTGTCCAGCACCAGGCACCAGATGCGGGTGGCCAGGTTGTCCAGGCGGATCAATGCCTCTTCGAGGTGCGGGTTTCCCGCGGCCCGGTAGATCAGCCGATGCACGCTCATGTCGTATTCCATCAATCCGCGCTTGTCCACGTCCCGGTCGCCCAGTTGTTTGATGTCGCGGGCGAGCGCACCCAGCGCTGCGCGGTCGGCGCTAGAGGCGCTGAGCGCGGCCTTGCGAGCGGCCAGCGGCTCGAGGGAGCGGCGAAGTTCGGAGACGTCGGCGAGTTCGGTGATGTCCACGATCGTGGCAAAGGTGCCCCGGCGCGGATACGAAACCACCAGGTGGTCGATCTCCAGGCGCTTGAGGGCCTCGCGCACGGGAGTGCGCCCCACGCCGAGCTCGAGGGCAAGCTGCCCGTCATTGATCGGTTCCCCGGGACGGATGTCGAGCATGATCAGGCGGTCGCGGATGTCGCGGTACGCCTGCTCGGCCAGAGATATGGGCACGCCCAGAACCTCCGGGCTTGCGGAGATGGTACTCATGCGGATGTCTCCTTCACTTTGCCGAGGTACGGAATCACTGTAGTTCGATCGGCTTCACGACTTATTTGGGATGGCCATTGACAGCGTGTGATCCCCATCATAGCATTGCAACCAGTTCTGATATATCAATCATCAACAACTTGTACTTCAAGGAGTGAATGCTGGATGACGGCCCTGAACACCACGCTTGTCGAGTCGACGTTGACCGAGAGTATCGCCACGCTGGATCCGGAGATCGCGGAGCGCATCGACGCTGAGCTGGCCCGCCAGCAGCGCGGCCTGGAGATGATCGCCTCGGAGAACCACACGGCCCTCGCGGTGATGCAGGCGCAGGGTTCGGTGCTGACCAACAAGTACGCCGAGGGCTACCCGGGACGCCGCT
>NZ_JBKKAP010000180.1:0-8504 GCF_046714615.1 Paeniglutamicibacter sp. | reverse complement strand
GTGGTTATTCCGATAGCGGGGGCTGGATGACTGCCACTGCTGGGGTGTGGCGGGCGAAGTTCGGCATAACCAGAAGCCGGCAGGTTGAGTGATACTTCTATCTCCATTGTCCGGAGAGGAGCAGTGTTGTGTGTGATCGACTATCTGTAGGCCATTTGAGCCAAGAAATCCAGCCAAGTTGGTGGCCGGTTTCCAGCCAAATGAGCGATAAGAATCAGGCCAGTGAATTCCTCCCGGAAACCGTCATTCCGGGCCTGGCTTGGAGATAGAGATCACCCGGTGGTTCGAGGCCCTGCCCAGAGTGTCAAAAGACATGGGCCCGCCACCCCCAGATAGGTTCCTTACGGCGCTGCTATTGACAGAGCGATTGCGCCGGAAGGGCTGGAAAGCAGATGACGGTACCCATGTCCGTACAAGAAAATATCAGAAGTTTGGATTCCCAGGGAATCTCCGGTCGGGAGATCGCCCGGCGGTTGGGAGTCAGCCGGGACGCGGTGGCAAAGTATGCTGACCAAAAGGATTTCTCCCCGGCACCGGTGGTCCCGAAGACGCGTCCAGGGGGCTCCGTGCTGACCGGGTTCGAGCACATCATCGAGCAGTGGCTGGTCGAGGACCAGCGGCGGAACTACAAGCAACGGCACACCGCCAAGCGGGTCTTTGACCGGCTGGTTCAGGAGCACGGTTTCACCGGCGCGTATTCGCCGGTGCAACGGTTCGTGCGCCGCTGGAGGGCCGCGAACCGGCAGGCCGGTGAGGGCTTCACCGAGCTCGTCTGGCCCGCCGGCACCGTGCAGGTCGACTTCGGCGAGGCCGAGGCCATCATTGCCGGGATCCGGCAGGTGATGCACATCTTCTTGGTGACCTTCCCGTTCTCGAACATGCGCTTCGTGCAGGCGTACCGTGGCGAGACCGCAGAATGCGTTGCCCACGGGCTGCGGACGGTGTTCGAGCACATTGGGGCCGTGCCCCGCCACATGGTGTTTGACAACGCCACGGGCATCGGCAGGCGGGTGGGAACGAGGGTCGTGGAGACCAAGCTGTTTGGCGCGTTCAAGCTCCACTACAGGTCCGAGTCACGGTACTGCAATCCATATTCCGGACATGAGAAGGGCAATGTTGAGAACGCGGTGGGGTTCCTGCGCCGCAACTTCATGGTCCCCGAGCCGGAGGCCGCCACCCTTCAGGGCCTGAACAAGGTCTTCATGGCCAAATGCGACGCGTTGGCCAGCACCGTGCACTACCGCAAGGGCTTGGCCCTGGGTGAACTGTTCGCCCAGGACGTGGCCGCTTGCTTGGAGCTTCCGGGGGTCGGTTTCGAGGCGGTGCGCTACGAGTCCCGCAGGGCCGACAGGGTCGGGAACCTGCTCGTGGACGGGAACACCTACGCGGCGGGGTCTTCCTTCCATGGGCGGCTGCTCACGGTGGGGTTGGGGCACGACGTGGTGCAGATCCTGGATGAGCACTCCGCACCTGTCCGCACCTTCCGCCGCGTTTTCGGGAAGCAGACCGAGACGATCTTCGAGCCTTCGTCGCTGGTGCCGTTGCTGGTGACCAAGCCCGGTGCGTGGTCGCATTCCCCGTTGCGTGCCCTGGTCACCGACCCGGTGCGCGACTGGTTGGACAAGGCCACAGCCACGGACCGGCGGCGGCTGTTCAATGCGGTGGATGCCGTATCCGGGACCACCGGGTTCGACCATGCGATTCAGGCCGCCGACACGCTGATCAAGCGCGGGGACGGACCGGACATGGCCATGCTGGGCATGCTCGCCCGTCGCCTGGCCGACGGCACCGAACCGCCGGCGGCCAACGTGGACCTGAGCGTCTATGACACCTTCACCACCCTGAATATGACCACGGGAGAAGTCGCATGAACCCGATCACCGTCCAGGACCTCCTCGAGGCCGGAAAGCACGCTTCCTTGACCGGCAGCGTGTTGACCGAGTGGGCCGAGAAGGGCACCCCGAAGCAACGCGAATACCTGCACGGGGTGCTGGTGGCCGAGCATGAATCCCGGCTCGAATCCCGGCGCCAGCGGCTGTTGAAGGCCGCGCGGTTGCCGGCGATGAAGTCTCTGACCGGATTCGACTACAGCAACGTCAGGTTCCCCGAGGACTATGGAAGCCATCCCCTTGAATCCCTGGATTTCATCGACCGGGCCCAGGACCTGGTCCTCTACGGGGATGTCGGGACGGGCAAGACGCATATGGCCACCGCCCTGGTGGCGGCCGCGTGCCGGCGGGGCATCGCGGCGAGGTTCTTCACCACCTCGGCGTTGGTGATGATGCTGCGCCGGGCGAAGGAGGAGGATCGGTTGGACAAGGAACTCGCGTCCCTGGCCAAGAACCAATTGATCGCCATCGATGAGCTGGGATACCTGCCGATCGACACCGAAGGGGCCAGGCTGCTCTTCCAGGTGATCGCGGACGGGTATGAAAAACGGAGCCTGATCATCACGACAAACCTGGAGTTTTCGAGGTGGGGAACGGTGTTCGGGGATGACAACATGGCTGCTGCAGTCATCGACCGGCTGGTGCACCACGGGAGGCTTTTGCAGTTCCGTGGTGAGTCCTACCGGGTCAAAAATGCGTTGATGAAATAGGCCAAACGCCAACATGGCAGGAAACCGGGCTCACGTGGCCTGATTCTTAGCGCTTTAATGGCCGACTTAAAGTTGACGAAACACAACAGCGCCAACAGGTGCCGGACCGGGACAGGGAACCACCATCGAACGTCGGGCGTCGCGTGGATGCAGAAACGTGAAACGCCGGACCAGCACCGCCTCATCCGCTAATCCATGGCTTCTCGGTGCGTGCCCAGTGTTCAAGAACCAAAAGACCACGGACGCCATCGGCGTCGATGCCGGGAAACCCGAGCACCACAAGGTGGCCCTAAACTGGGCCGGCGAGAGGTTCTGGGCGAAGGCCAAGCCGTAGGACGAGGCCAAGCCGAAAGCCATGATCAGGCCCCAGTCCATGCATGGGCGACTGCTGTTCCTGGTGGACTGTCCGGCCACAGTCGTCGCCCTGCCGGCCCCAAGCCCCCGTAGCCCAGTCCCAAGCAGAAGTGATGCCCGCGACGCCCGCATCATCGGCGAGGCTGCCCCTCACCATGTCCCACACCCTGCGCTAGGTGGAAATCGCAGAGGCCGCAGGCCACCGAGCTGACCATGGCCTGCGGCATCAACGACGACCTGAACAAAGAAGGCAGAGCGACCTCGAAGCCGAAGCGCGGCCTGCACTTGTCATCCGCCCGGACCTGGAACGGATCGTCGACGCCCAGCTTGACCACACAGCGGTGCTGGAGCTGCTGGCCAAATATCGGACTACCACCGCCCTGCGCGCGGCCGGAAAGGAGCGGGTGGAAACCTCTGCCGTGCAGGCACGCCCCGCGGGCGTGGACTCGTTGGGCGCCTGAGGCCTTCGCGACGCTGGAGCAGCAGACAGTGATCGTACCGGGCACCGAAGTCGCCAGCAGCGCTCTGACACATCAGGCCCGTCTCCGGCCCACACCCGCACCGCTCAATCCGAGGTCATTGCATTGCTCGAGGCGTTGGCCGAGGTCAGCTCCACGGAACAGGCCTCCCCCAGGACACCTTGCTTCCACCCCGAGACTGGCGCCGGTGACCTGGAGGTCCGGGACCACCGTCCACAGGGGCCACTCCCCCGCGAAGGGCAACAAGGTCCGGAAACGGGCGTTCCATCTCTCCGCCTTTGCCTCGCCCATGTACCACGACTGAAAGCCAGCCGAGGGGAAGAACCATACCCAGTCCATCATCGTCCGGGTCCAGCGCAGGCGAACGTTCCTGTTCGCGATGCTCCACGACGGGGCCTTCCTACACGGCGGTCCAGGTCTGCTCACAGCGACGCAGCGCCGGCCGCTGGCACCCCGCCACAGTCCCCAGGGCGCCCAATCAGGAGGGGCCCTGGGTACGAGTTCGTTCCTCCCCGCCGACTCGGTGCTGCGCACGATGGCCGGCGGCGTTGATCACCGAGGCTAGGTCTCCGGTGACAAGGCGATGATCCCTGCCAGCGCTTCGAAGCCCCTTCCCTTGGAGACCACTTCGTCCATCGTCATCCGGATCCGGAGACTCCCCTTAGCCACTGTTTCCCTCAACCATTCATTGGCCCCGCCACCCAGCGCCGCGAACTCCGCGTTACTCTTGTGCGGGGCTGCCGCGCGCAGTCGTCGGGGACCTAGGTTCTGACTCCTGGGAAATGCTTGTCGTTGATGGTGAGGGACCCAAGGTGTGCCCAGCCACCTCCATCGGACACGTTGAAGCCGATCCTGTGGAACCCCGCGAAATCCTCCTTCGGGAGCGGATGCCCGATGAGCGTGTTCGCCGAGTCTCGGCATACCGCCAAAAGCGCGGTCGAATGGAAAGTAGTCGGAAGCGCCTGCGGTGCTTCCCTTCCATAACTAAGCATCCCTCTTGCGACCCAACGCGAATCCCGTCGCTCGCGGATTCTGAGGCCACCACGAACTGTCACGAAGACCGTCCCCCTTTGCGCACCAGGCCCGTACGAGACAAAAAGATTGATCTGAACGGGTACCGATTCTCTCTTGGCATGTTTCACAGAACCCTCGATCTGGCCCGGGGCATTAGATCCGCCGGCCAGGTCGTCAACACCGCGGTCGCATGTTGCGGGACAAACGCACCCTTCCGCTCTTTGCTCATCTCATCGGCACCCCGGCTATGCGGTGAACGATTACATCCTGTCAACGGCAATTGGAAACTGCCCACCGGCGGCACCGCGAGGCGGCCCACCTGTTCGCGCGGTCGAGCAAAATGAAGCACCATGCCCGGCCTGCTTGGCCCGAGCCGTGAACGGCCCAATCAGATCAAGTGGCGTGACTGCACCGCAGACCGACGGGACCCGCAGGCGGCGATCTCTAGAACAGTGAAGCCCTGGTCGGGACCTGTGGCCCAGACGTTCCGTACCGGACTTCGTTGTGAACACGAGCTGTCCCGGGAATCTCGCCGGCGTACAACGGCGGGATTGCCCGAGCGTACGATCAGGCACGCCACGGTTGCCGCCAGTGGTCAGCGACGGTCGCCATGGATGGCCAGCGCTATGCCACTCATGGGCAGTTTTGAACTTCGTCTGACACTTCTTGCTCGTCATCGCCGGGCAAAGCGGTAAGCACGCTGCCCGGAAGGCGGAGGCACAGGTCCATCGCAACAACACCACGGCCTGTAGTCTTTTCCGCCAAACAACCGCCACCGAGTACCACGATCAGGACATCCAGCCCACGCACAAGGCGGTCAAGATCCCTTCGGTAAATGGGCGGAGTCCAAAATCGTACGGGCCGCCCTGCTCCAGTTTCGTGCCCCACGGCCGTTCGTCCTTCCGGGTTCCGACCTTGAAAGCAGTACGCACCTTTGGCCACGGCAGCCAGATACCAAACGTTCCGAAGCCCGAAAGCCCGTGGCTTCAAGCTTCCCGTGCACGACCTTGATAATCCACGCCGGGTTGAACGCCATGGATAGCTGCGGGTTGATGCCTTTGTCGAGGCCCTCCGACATGTCGTCGCGCCTTGTTTTCATTCTGGCCCCTGTCGATTTGAGCCGAGGAATATTTGGAACAGCGGGCGGCTTCCGGGACCGCCCGAAACGCCTAGACGAATCGGTATGCAATCAAAAGAGTCCTTCGGGCGATCATGACGGAAGGGAACGGAATCATGGGCTGAGCGTCATTAGGCAGGCCTTCATGACAGCGGGCAATTTTCCATCGCCCAAGGATTAACGCCCGAGCTGCACCATCCGTCGACGAATTCCTTCTCGCGGTGTCATCAGAGATCGTACAACGTCATCGAGGTCGCAACACTGGTAGCACAGAGGCTACTAGGTGTTCATCGCTGCTGGCTCCACTCCCCCAAGGCAAAAGCGTTTGAGAACGAGAGATCCTTGGACAGTTACCAAATTGAACCATTCACTCGGTGAAGGGCCTGTTTGGGATTGATGCCCGGGCGACGCCAGGAGCTGAAGACTGTTCGTCCGGGACCGCACGTTCCAAGGCTTCAGCACTTCCAGCGGGGCGGCCTTGGGATCCTCGGTGGATTGCCTGTTGCCGACAGCGATGGCCCACACGATGTTGTTCGTGGGGAATCGCCAAGAGAGAGGTTCCAAGGGCGAATGCCGATTGCTTCTGTTCCCCAGCAGCGTCTCCGACCAAATCCGCTTCTACGGCCTGTTCGATTGGTTTGCACGAAAGGCAGTCGGTCGCTATGGCGTTCCTTGGATCACGGGCCGCGTATGGCCCCATCAGGAACAACAGGAGGGGCCGGAGGGTTGAACGCAAGGCGCAGCGATGGCGGCACTGGCCGGTGTTTTGCTCGTTGGGTGCTCTCTGAGCGCCAAGAGGGGCTCGGCGTCAGGGGTACCCTGCGATCGAGGATCGATCGTGGTGAACCCCGATAGGGCGACAAACATATTGCCGGAGATGGCGAGGTGGGACGACGCCGAGCTGGTACTCATGGATACCGCTGGCATCCAGCTGGGCAAGGATCTAGGACATCAATTTCCGATGCGACCGCAGTTCGGGTGCGCGGCTTCAGCGCGGTCAACGTCTGGCTGATCAAGGTTGACTTCACGGATCTGACGGCTGGTGGTCACATGGCGCCCGACGAATCCAGAATCTTTCCGCAACGGCTCATCTTCAAGTCTGTTCGGAAGCGGGACAGGCGCTATTGCGCCGTCATCGATCCTCCGAAGCTGCTCAGTCGCCGAGACCTTCTGGTTCCTATACATCGTTTCCAAGGTACTGCCGCCCTGCAGTGTGCGAATAAACGTGTCGCTGCAGGCAGCCAGGATTCCCCTGGGTTAGCGAAGGCTTCAGAGCCGCGGCCGAGGCCGTCGTGTGACCGGGCTCGTGCAATGCAATCCCACGCACGTCGGTCTTCCAGCCGAACAAGAATAAGCGGTGTTCGATGCTGCGCCCCGAACCAATGAAAATGATGCCCGCCTCCCGCTGTACACCGACATTCAAACTCGACCAAGTACAGGTTCAGGACGGGGTGCCTCGGGGAAGGTCCCCCAACCCGACCTTATGGAGCGCCGGTCGCTGGCGACGTTGCCGTTGACGTGTGGGTCGGTGCTGCGGCCTCCTGCAGGGTCCGTGCAGTGTTCCTCGTAAATCTGCGACAGATGGACCCGGTGCTGGCATTCTGTTTCCAACCCACTCGTAGTCTGATGTCGTCCGATGCATCCAATTGATTGTGGGAAGAGATTGTGATTCGAACGAGTGAATCTTGCCTTTGCTCCATTGGCGAGGCCACTTGGTTTTCCGGCGGCCGGGAACGGGCTCGAAGTTCACTTACAACAGGGATGAAAGCATCACCAGCACTTCGACAATCCGAGTTCGACTCAATGCCGCCACAAGAACGTCACCATATTGTCCTGGTTGGCCGTCTGGGACAACATCAGAATATTCGTGAGAGCTGTACCAAGGCCTCGTTCCCTACTCTGTGAACGCCACTGGACAGTGTGGGATCCTAGGCGTCTACCGGCAAGGCACTGCATTCGCTCGAATGGCCACTGCTGGTTTGGCGCTGGATTGGAGATCCGCTCCCTCAATAATTCAAAAAGCAACACAGTTCAGCCAAAGAGACTGCCCTGGCCGAGGATGCAACGAAATTCAGCAAGATTCCCTTGCGCACCTTCGGACGAACAACTAGGTTTATGGCTTCTGGAAGCACCCACCCTATTGCATCATCCAAGCTTGGTGGATCAATAAGTTGGCCCGGCCGTCGTCTGCAAGTCATGGCACCGTTACTACGGCCGCTGATCGTCAACATTCGTCTTGTTTCACGTGAAACATCGTCGTCACCATCACGCCCTCGATGTCGCATGGGCCTCGGGAACCGTCATTCGAGGGATTCGCGGAATATTTGAGTTGCGGCCAAGAGTCCGTCCCATATGGTCGCCTCCTTATTGATTTGGCCATGTTTGCTGGCACGTCCTGTGGCTCGACGAGCCCAACCACGAAAAGCTAGTGCCAAGCGCACGGCACTAGCTTCAATCGACAGCTCTAAAACAGGGCTTTCCGTTTTGTCACTTGCAGATAGATTCAAGCAGTCGTACACCAGTGCTACTCGCGACCAGGAGTGAGGACCGTCCATGTGCAGTGGCTCTGGAAGACCTGGATCGCCGCCTTCTGATGTTGCCGGCAATCGCCCATGAGTGCGATGGTCTCGAGGATCCAACATCCATCAGGATCATTGATCATTGATCATCCAATAATGAAAAGTTCCGGGGTCCGCGTAGCAACTTCTTCATCCAATCGATTCCCGGCCGCACAGTCATGGGGTGCGCTGGAGATCGGTCATTGTGGGCTCATCGTCGTGCGGAACCTGCTGCCAATCCGCACCGAGCGCAAGCGTGTGTTTCGTCAACTTTAAGTCGGCCATTAAAGCGCTAAGAATCAGGCCACGTGAGCCCGGTTTCCTGCCATGTTGGCGTTTGGCCTATTTCATCAACGCATTTTTGACCCGGTAGGACTCACCAC